>NZ_BRYH01000026.1:0-160462 GCF_054772055.1 Lacrimispora brassicae
CCGGACATTTGGGCGGCATTGGGCATACCGGCATCTCCGGACATTTCATGTAAACGGGAGCGGTTTCTGATTCACCTCTTGTGTCCGAACACTTAGAGCTTTTAGGCGGCATCCACGGGCAGGGACCTGCGGACATCCCCTGCTGTCTCATAAGTATGGGAGATGCCGCAGTGTCTGCGGATTTTGCCGGACCTGAGCCAAGGGGCATATCGGGGCGGATCACTGTACCAGGGTATACAGACATATCAAGCCCCATGGCAGCTTCCCACCCGGTTGAGCCGGTGCCGGTCATACAGCCGGGGCACCATTGCTTCGTATAACAATCCATAGGATGTGTGACTCCTTTCGCTATTGAAAGTTTCTAATATCAATCTATGAAAGGAATACTCTCTTGTGCAGGGCCTGCTGATATTTTTCCATTAATTTCAAAAGAAGATCCGTGGCAGGGGCACTCCCAGCGCTTATCGTACCGGTTCCATACCAGACGGCAGCCCATATGGGGACAGTTCACAGCTCCCGGTATGGTTCCGGCTGAAAGCCCCTTCACCGATTCCAGGCCATGGGAAACTAAGGTACCTGCAGCCGCCTTTAAATGATGTCTTCTGGGAGAGAATACCCCGTCATAAGGCGTCCTCCTGCCTGTTATCTGAGCGCTTAATATTTTGGCAGCCGCCATAGAAGAACTCATGCCCCACTTTCCAAAGCCTGTGGCAACATACCAGTCCGGTCTTAGGGAAGAAAAGGGCCCGATATAGGGGATTCCATCTAAGGTCATACAATCCTGGGCCGTCCACTTTCTGATTTCCCTGGCTTCCGGGAACAGATGTCCCCCCGCCCGTTTTATGGTGGAAAAGGGACTTTCCTTGGGGGCTTTTCCCGTCCTGTGGCTGCCATATCCCAAAAGTAGTTTATCCCCCACATTCCGGAAGGAATATGCCCTTTCGTCAATTCCAAGATACATGCCCTGCAAAGATTCCACCGGTTCAAGCTCCATCACATAGCTTTTTTCCTGATACATTTTTGCAAAATAAAACCCCGGCATATTGACAAAGGGGTAATGAGATGCAAATACTACTTTGTCCGCCTTTACCACCCCTTTGTCCGTCACAACGTCATGCCCCTGAACCCTGATGACCTTTGTCCGCTCAAAAATCGTAAGCCCTGAGGAAATATCTCTTAAAAATTCCAGGGGATGAAACTGGGCCTGTCCGGTAAAACGAACCGCTCCATGGACAGGAAAGGGAAGTCCGGTCTGTCTGACAAAGGAAGCAGGAAGTCCAAGCCTGGCGGCATACTCCGCCTCTTTTGAAAGTACCTCTGACTCCTGCACAGAATACAGATATGCATCCATTGGTTCATAATGGCAGTGTATGGAATAACGTTTAATGAGCTTTCCGTATTCTTCCACTGCCAACTGATTTGCCTTTCCATAGAGCCTTGCTGTCTCCTCGCCTACCGTACGCACCAGCCTTTCGTAGATCAGATTGTGCTGGGATGTGATCTTTGCGGTTGTAAATCCCGTCTGTCCGCTTCCCATACGGTTAGCCTCCAGCACCACCACATGAAGCCCATGCCTTTGCAGATAGAAGGCAGTGAGGATTCCTGCCATTCCCCCTCCTATTACTACTACCTCTGTCCGTTTGTTCCCCGACAAAGGGTTCCGTCCTGGTATTACGGCTGATTCTGTCCAGATTGATTTCATTTTCTTCACCTCTTGCTTGTATGCTAACATACCAAAAATTTCTTGCCTTATCCTTATTATTCTCTCTATTTTCAGATTAATGCCTCTTATCCCTCTTCCAATTATTTCTTGATTTCCCCCTGCTTTTATAATACAATAAAGTCAAACAGCCGATAAACAGGAGGTAATCCATATGAGTTGGTTTCATAAAAAAACATCTCCGGCCCTGCAAACAGAAACAAAAGTGCAGGCTGTGGAAAAAACAGCTTCAGAGAGCAAGCCGGAACGGGATACCTGTTTAAAACATCTAAACCAGGTCATGGGCTCCGGCGAACGGGGTGCTGCGTTAAAGCTTCACATAGAGAACTTTAAGCGGCTGAATCAGGTATTTGGTTATGAGTACTGTGAAACCCTTCTGGAACAGATTCTTACATATTTAAAAGAGGTGACAGGAAAAAACGTCTACCATTATATTGGCGTGGAATATATCATTATACTGGACAAATATACCCAGGGACAGGCTTTAGAGCTTGCAGAGGAGATCGCCGGAAGGTTTGACCATGTCTGGAAGGTCAGCGGCACAGACTGCTTATGCTCCGCACAAATGGGCATCTGCTCCTATCCGGGACATGCGGCCTCTTCGGACCAGATGTTAAAATGCCTGGACCTGGCCGTTACAAAAGCAGAAGAAGGCGGCCCCAACCAGGCGGTGGTCTTTGACAGCGCCTTGCATAAACAACTGCAGCGGCGGCAGACCATTGCCCTTTATCTGAGAACAGCCCTGGAAAAAGAAGAGGTGGAAGTCCGTTACCGTCCAACCCTTCATATGGATACGGGAATTTTCACCCGTGCCGAGCTTTACATGCGCATCTTTATTAAAGGTCTTGGGCTGATCGGAGCCAGCGAATTCCTTCCGGTTGCAGAGGATTCGGGACAGATCCGGGCCGTTGAATACTATGGCCTGGAAAAAACGGCCCAGTGCATCTCAGGATTGCTGAAAGCGGGAAACAGCTTTGAATCCATTGCCCTTCCCATATCTCCTGTCCTGTTTTTACAGGAAGATTTCCTTGATGAAGTGAGCCGAATCATGGATGCTTACCACATACCAAAGGGAAAGCTAGCCCTGGAAATCCAGGAAAGCGCCCTGACCATGGCTTATTTAAACATCAATGTGACCCTTCAGCAATTGCAGGAAATGGGTGTGGAGATCATCCTTAATGAATTCGGTTCCGGCCACTCCGGAATCTCCTCTATCCTGGACCTTCCCATGGATACCGTAAAGCTTGAGCGCCTGTTTGTGTGGCAGTTGGAAACAAACCCAAGGTCAAGGTCCGTCATTGAAGGGCTGGTCCGGATGGCCAGAGATCTTAATATAACCATCATTGCCGAAGGCGTGGAAACAGAAAACCAGGTCAATATCCTGACAGAAGCCGGCTGCAATTATCAGCAGGGGTTTTATTATTCGCCTACTTTGGAAAAGGACAACTTATTAAAGATCCTGGGCACTTCCTTATCAGATTCCTATCAGCTCTTAACAGAGGAAAAAGAAAAAATGAGATAAATCAAAAAAGCATTTTCGCCGTAGTTTGGCAGAAAATGCTTTTTTTATTGCGTTTTAATTAATGGCCGCAGCCTGGCAGTCCGTTGCCGGCCGCTGTACCTCCAGGGACTTGTTGTAAAAATAACGGATGACATCCTTGCGGGTGATGATCCCGATAAAATTCTTCTGATCATCCACAACCGGCACAAAATTCTGGTTCAATGCCTTATCAATCAGGTCTTCCATATTGGAATCCGCATACACCGGACGGTTGTCTGATCTTCTGTCAATGGCAGCCACCGTCACCTGCTCCGCTTCTTTTAAGCTGAGATTGAATTTGTTCTTGATCCCCCAAAGCATGTCTCCTTCGGTTATAGTCCCTACATATTTGCCCCTCCTGTTTATAACAGGTACGGCTGAGTATTTGTGATACTCCATCTTCTCAAGCGCCTGGCGCAGAGATTCATCTTCGAAAATATAAGCCACTTCATTCTTAGGTGTTAAAAAAAACAGTATGTTCATAGCCACACTCCCCGTTGATTCTCGTGAAAGCAACGAACCAAAGTCAAGCAAGCTTGACCTTGGCGACTGCCCACGGGGTCAAATACTCCACAGTTTGCTGTGGGGTATTTGACTGATCGGTTATAGTATAACAGATGACTCTTAATCACATATGAACATTTTATTATTTTTTTATAACATTTTCCTGAGATTTCTGTTAGAGCTTACTGCATATGATCCAGAGGATCAATGGACTTATCATTATAAGTTAATTCAAAGAATACGTTGGAGCCTTCCACGGAATAATACTTGGTAGGTTCGGCCACATAGCCTAAGACCTGACCTTCCTTCACATATTCATTTTCCACAACCTGCAGTTCCTTTAACTGACCGCAGACAGCCGTATAATTGTTGCCCATATTTAAGACAACGTAGCTTCCAATTTCTTCATTGGAGCCGACTTCCTGTACTTTTGCATTGGCAGGTGCCACAACCGGAGTGCTTACATCTCCTTGGATCACAAGCCCTGGATTGCATTTATACTGATCCAGAGTTGGGAAATAAATGGTGGACTCCATGCTGTAGTCCAAAATAACATTTCCGCGTATGGGCCATGTCATTCTGCTGGCATCGCTAAAATCAAGTACCAGAGACTTTGCCGCGCTTTTGTCTGTTCCGGCCTTTACTGCGGCCGCTTTTGTTTCCTGTTCTGCAGTGGCTTTATTGGAATCAGCCGCCTGCATTTCCTCTTCCATATTTTGCGTTGCATTGGAGTCTCCTGCAACTGCCACTTGTGTCTCCTGGGGGATTGATTCTTCAACAATCATATTGCTCTGATCCGGTACTTGCAGATAAGGGCTTTCTCCTCCACCATTTCCTCTTTGAACGGTAATGACTCCTGCTGCAGCAACTATAGTCAGCAGGCCTAGAACCAACAGGACAAGGAATACTTTATCCTTGAACAATTGACTTATTTTCTCTTTCACGTTTATCACCTCGATAATATTCTTACCAAGAGTGAAAGAGTTATTCAGAAATTAAAACAATATTTTTATAAAAATTAGGGAGAATTTGTTCTGCCGTCCATCCTTCCTCTGCTTCGCATTTGGCTCCATACTGACTCATGCCGTAACCATGCCCGATCCCCTGGCAAATTACCCGGACTCCCCCTTCGTATTCCTCAAATCCATAGGAAGAGGATGGAAGTCCAAGGACCCGCTGGATTTCTTCTCCTGTATAGACCCTGGTGCCGATCTGGATCTGACCCACATATCCTCCCTCATCTCTGAGAATGATTTGAATGCTTCCTGGAATCTGATCCGCCTTTACAGGCACATCTCCGGAGATCTGATTGATTTTTTCCGCAAAATCCTCTTTTTTGTAAGAGATTACAGTGAGAAAACCTTCCACTTCCACATCCCTGGGACAGGCAACCGGCTGCAAATAGGAATGGTTCTCATCTCCTGTCCTGGTCTTTCCTGTGCTGGCCCGGTGAAATAAGGGATCAATCAGCGTTCCGTCAATCATCATGACCGTTTTAGCCGTGGACCGGACCGCTTCTTCCACTGCCTGATAGCTGGCCACAAAGGCTTCGCTTCCCCACAGCTTTTCCATCTGCCGTTCCTCCAGATACTCCATGTGAAGCTCGGATTCCTTCACTTCATTC
This sequence comes from Lacrimispora brassicae, assembly GCF_054772055.1. Classification (NCBI taxonomy): domain Bacteria; kingdom Bacillati; phylum Bacillota; class Clostridia; order Lachnospirales; family Lachnospiraceae; genus Lacrimispora; species Lacrimispora brassicae. The sequence goes on from NZ_BRYH01000026.1 coordinate 5,389, forward strand.
TGCCCGTTCATTTTTCCATAGATGTATGTCCTTGCAATGATTGCCTGGGCTCTCAGCGCTTCCCTGCCGTAGTCGGCCGGCATCTGCTTTGCCACCACGCCGGGCAGGTATTCTTCCACATCCATATAGGATTCTCCATTTTTCCGGTCCAAGATGATCTTCTTTCCGCTGGTGATGATGGGAACCTCTTTCCTCGCCTCAATCTTTCCCGTCCAGGCCAGAGTAATTATATATGGAAACAACAGCGCAAGGATACACGCCATCACCGCCTTTTTCATCATTCCAAATCACCATCCTTTCTATTTCCCTGACTGAAACCCTTGTTCAATATATGCAAAAAAACGCCCCGGAATCACTTCCGGAACGTTTTTACAAATCTATGCCTCTTCTTCCAGCTCCACCTTCACCTTTTCCAGGTGCCAGATGTCCTTTACATATTCCTCAATGGTGCGGTCTGAGGTAAACTTGCCGCTGGAGGCCACATTTAAGATAGCTGCTTTTGCCCACCATGCCTCATCCCGGTACGCCTGATCCACCCGGCGCTGGGCTTCTGCATAGGATGGGAAATCCTTTAAAATAAAGTAGGTATCCGCCCGGTCGCTGCTTTGGGTATTTAATAAAGAGTTATAAATATCCCGGAACAGTTCCGGATTCTGGGGAGAATAATAGCCGTTAATAAGCTGCATCAGCACTCTGCGGATCTCATAATTGTTGTTGAAAATTTCCATGGGATTATATCCGCCCTCGTTTTCGTAACGGATCACCTCGTCGGAAGACATGCCAAAGATAAAGGCGTTCTCCGCTCCCACTTCCTCTACGATTTCCACATTGGCTCCATCCATGGTTCCAAGGGTCAGGGCGCCGTTTAACATGAATTTCATATTTCCGGTACCAGAGGCCTCCTTGCTGGCCGTGGATATCTGTTCGCTGACATCTGCAGCCGCAAAAATGATCTCCGCGTTGGATACTTTATAATCCTCAATGAAAACCACCTTAATCTTACCGCCGATGCTTCTGTCATTGTTAATGACATCAGCCACCGCATTGATCAGCTTAATGGTCAGCTTTGCACGCTTATAGCCTGCTGCCGCCTTTGCACCGAACAAAAAGGTTCTGGGAACCATGTCAAGGTTTGGGTTATCCTTTAGCTGATTGTACAAATACATCACATGGAGGATGTTCATTAACTGCCGCTTGTATTCATGGAGACGCTTTACCTGCACATCAAACATGGATCTGGGATCCACATCAATGCCGTTATGCTCTTTAATATATCTTGCAAGGCGCACCTTGTTCTGGTATTTAATGTCCATGAACTCCTGCCGGCACCTGGGGTCTTCTGCATAGATTGCCAGGCGGTGAATATGAGACAGATTGGAGATCCAGTCGCTGCCGATCTTTTTCGTAACCCAATCAGCTAAAAGCGGATTTCCATGAAGAAGGAACCTTCTCTGGGTGATGCCGTTGGTCTTGTTGTTGAATTTTTCCGGCATCATCTGATAGAAGTCCTTTAATTCCTGGTTCTTTAAAATCTCTGTGTGGAGCCTGGCAACGCCGTTTACCGAGAAGCCTCCCACGATCGCCAGATTGGCCATGCGGACCTGACCATCGTAAACGATGGACATTTTCCGCAGCTTTTCCTGGTTGCCGGGGTACATCTCCACGATCTTCTGCTGGAATCTCCGGTTGATTTCTTCCACGATCTGGTAGATTCTGGGAAGCAGCCTGGAAAACAGCTCAATCGGCCACTTTTCCAGAGCTTCCGACATAATGGTGTGGTTGGTGTAGGCGCAGGTCTTTGTTGTAATCTCCCATGCTTCATCCCAGCTTAAGCCGTAATCATCCAGAAGGATTCTCATAAGCTCCGGAACTGCCACAGTGGGATGGGTGTCATTTAGCTGGAAAACCGTCTTTTCGTAGAATTTATGTATGTCGTCATGCTTTTCCATGTACTTCATGACCGCTCTCTGCACGCTGGCGGAAATGAAGAAGTACTGCTGTTTTAAGCGAAGTTCTTTTCCTGCATAATGGTTGTCGTTGGGATAAAGGACTTCTACAATGGTTTTAGCCAGGCTTTCCTGCTCCACGGCCTTCTGGTAGTCTCCCCTGTCAAAAGAATCCAGGCTGAAGGTATTAACTGCCTGGGCATCCCAGATTCTTAAGGTATTCACCACATTGTTTCCGTATCCCACGATAGGCATATCATAGGGAACAGCCAGAACAGACTGGTATCCCTCATGGACAAACCGTTCCCTGCCGTTTTCCCTTACCGTATTCACATATCCGCCGAATTTTACCTCAGTGGCATATTCTGCGCGGCGAAGCTCAAAGGGATAGCCGTTCTTCAGCCAGTCATCAGGCACTTCTATCTGATATCCGCCTTCTATTTTCTGTTTGAACATACCGTAGCGGTAACGGATCCCGCATCCATAGGCCGGATAGCCAAGAGTTGCCAGGGAGTCCAGGAAGCAGGCCGCAAGACGGCCCAGTCCCCCGTTTCCAAGAGCAGGGTCCGGCTCCTGGTCCTCGATGACGTTTAAGTCAAATCCCAGCTCTTCAAGAACTTCCTTTACCTCCGGCTGAGCCATAATATTTATAATATCATTGCCAAGAGCACGGCCCATAAGGAATTCCATTGACAGATAATACAGGGTCTTTACATCCTGCTTCTCGTACTCCTTATGGGTTGCGATCCATTCGTCTATGATAACATCCTTCACCGCATAGGCGACTGCCTGGTACATCTGCTCCGAAGTGGCTTCATCAACCGTCTTGCGGAACACATTCTTCATATTAAACAGAACACTTTTTTTAAAGGTTTCCTTATCAAATCCCATACTCATTCTACCAAGCCTCCTAACCGTTTACTGAAACTTCTCCACACCCAGGGTTACATTTTCGCCGTTAATGTTCCACTCTTTTTCATAACCGGCCAGCGTTTCAAGGATGATGTCTTCTGCAAGTACCTCACTCTTTACTTCTTCCTCATGGCTCTTTAATATACCGGCAATTTTTTCATTGCCCTTGCTGTATACCACAATGTGATCCGTTACCTCAAACCCTGCTTCCTTACGCATGGTCTGGATCTTGCTGATCAGCTCACGCACAAAGCCCTCTGCCAATAGCTCAGGCGTCAGATTGGTATCCAAAACAACGGTGATGGTATTATCTCCCTCAGATACGTAGCCCTCCGTCTGGGCGGTATCAATGAGAAGGTCATCCCTGGTGAGTACGACTTCGGTTCCGTTAAATGAGAAGGTAAGAGCACCTGTTTCATTTAAGGTGTCCATGGCTTCATTGCCGTTGACCTCTGAAAGAGCCTTTTTAATGTCTCCCAACTGCTTGCCGTATTTCGGTCCAACGGTTTTTAACTGGGGTTTAAAGCTGTAGGAGGTGAAATCCCTTACATCATCGGTAAATACCACTTTTTTTACGTTCAGTTCTTCCTCGATGATCTCCTGGTAAAATACAGGAAGGGTGTGAGGCGCTTTTACGAACATCTGGCCAATGGGCTGGCGGTTCTTTAAATTAGCCGTATTTCTGGCGGCCCGGCCCATGACTACGATTTTCAACACTTCATCCATATCCGTTTCCAACTGCCTGTCAATATAAGCCTGGTTTGCCACAGGATAATCGCATAAATGGATGCTCTCCGGCGCAGACTTATCCGCGCTGCAAACCATGTTCTGATAGATCTCCTCGGTCATGAACGGGATGAGGGGAGCCGCTGTCTTGCTTACGGTTACAAGGGCCGTATAAAGGGTCATGTAGGCGTTGATCTTATCCTGTTCCATCCCCTTTGCCCAGAAGCGTTCCCTGCTTCTGCGGACATACCAGTTGCTCATATCATCAACAAAATCCTGAAGCGCTCTTGCTGCTTCCGGAATCTGATAGCCGGAAAGGTAAGCATCCACATTCCCTACCAGGGTGTTCAGCTTGGAAAGAAGCCATTTATCCATGACGGGAAGCTTTTCGTATTCCAGACTGTATTTTGTGGGGTCAAATTCATCAATATTCCCGTAGAGCACAAAGAATGCATAGGTATTCCAAAGGGTGCCCATAAATTTGCGCTGTCCTTCCATAACTGCTTTTCCGTGGAAACGGTTAGGCAGCCATGGTGCGCTGTTCACATAGAAATACCAGCGGATGGCATCGGCTCCGTAGGTTTCCAGAGCATCAAAGGGGTCTACTGCATTTCCCTTGGATTTGCTCATCTTCTGCCCGTTCTCATCCTGGACATGTCCCAGAACGATTACATTTTTATAAGGCGCCTTGTTAAAGATCAGGGTGGAGATGGCAAGGAGGGAATAGAACCAGCCTCTTGTCTGGTCCACGGCCTCGGAAATAAAGTCAGCCGGGAACTGTTTTTCAAACAGGTCTTTGTTTTCAAAAGGATAGTGGTGCTGGGCAAATGGCATGGAACCGGAATCAAACCAACAGTCGATTACCTCCGGCACTCTCTTCATCTGCTTCCCGCACTTTGGACAGGTAATGGTCACCCCGTCAATGTATGGACGGTGAAGCTCGATGTCCTCAGGGCAGTCAGGAGACATTGCTTTTAATTCCTCAATGCTTCCGATGGAATGCTGATGACCGCACTCACATTCCCACACATTAAGGGGAGTTCCCCAGTAACGGTTCCTGCTGATGCCCCAGTCCTGGACATTTTCCAGCCAGTCGCCGAAGCGTCCTTTTCCAATGCTTTCCGGGATCCAGTTGATGGTATTGTTGTTGCGGATTAAGTCTTCCTTTACGGCGGTCATCTTGATGAACCAAGACTCTCTTGCATAGTAGATCAATGGGGTATCGCATCTCCAGCAGTGAGGATAGCTGTGCTCAAATATAGGCGCTGAGAATAAAAGTCCTCTTTCCTTTAAATCCTTTAAAATCATTGGATCCGCTTTTTTGCAGAAGGTGCCTGCCCACTTGGTCTCCTCGGTCATCTCACCTGCCCCATTGACAAGCTGTACAAAGGGAAGGTCATATTTTCTTCCCACCTTGGAATCATCCTCACCAAAAGCAGGAGCAATGTGGACCACACCGGTACCGTCGCTCAAAGTGACATAAGTGTCGCAGGTCACATAATGTGCTTTCTTATCTGGTTTTACAAAATCAAACAAAGGCTCGTATTCCTTATATTCTAAGTCCTTTCCCTGATACCTTTCTAAAACCGTGTACTCCCCTTCCAGAACCTTTTCACAGAGAGCCTCTGCCAGATAATAGATGTACTCTCCATTTTCCACCTTCACATAGGTCTCATTGGGGTTCACGCAAAGGGCCACGTTGGAAGGAAGGGTCCAGGGGGTGGTGGTCCAAGCCAGAATGTAGGCTTCTTCTCCCTTTACCTTGAACCGGGCAATAGCGGAATGTTCCTTTACATCCTTATACCCCTGGGCCACCTCATGGCTTGATAAGGGGGTACCGCACCGGGGACAGTAGGGAACGATCTTAAAGCCTTTGTACAAAAGGCCCTTTTCCCAGATCTGCTTTAATGCCCACCACTCGGATTCAATAAAATTATTTTCATAAGTCACATATGGGTCATCCATGTCAGCCCAAAAGCCAACGGTCTTAGAAAAATCCTCCCACATGCCTTTGTATTTCCAAACGCTTTCCTTGCAATACTTGATAAATGGCTCCAGGCCATACTCCTCGATCTGTTCCTTGCCGTCAAGGCCCAGCATTTTTTCCACTTCCAGCTCCACCGGCAGCCCGTGGGTATCCCAGCCTGCTTTACGTGGAACGTCATACCCTTTCATGGTGCGGTATCTTGGGATCATATCCTTGATGACCCTGGTCAATACATGCCCGATATGGGGTTTCCCATTGGCAGTGGGCGGACCGTCATAAAACGTATAGGTTTCTGCTTCCTTACGGTTTTCCATGCTCTTTTTAAAAATTTCATGATCTTCCCAGAACTTTTCAACCTCTTTTTCTCTTGCTACAAAATTCAAGTCTGTAGGGACTTTCTTGTACATCTTTTGCGACCTCCATTTCTACATATATAAAAAAAGCCCTCATCCCGTAATCAGGACGAAAGCCTCACTATATCTCCGTTATACCACCTATTACCGCATACCAGCATATGCTTTCCCTTAACGCGGAAACTACGTCCTGACCTACTGCCAAAGCTTTCAGCCGGAAACTCCGGAGTGATATTCGAACCCACGCTACTTTCGCCAGGCTTCCACCCTCCCCGGCTCTCTTTGGATTTCCCATGGTCCTACTGTCTCCATCAAAGTTTTTCTTCCTATTATGATGTGGTTATACTAATATTACCGTATTTTTTAATTATAGGGATTAAAAAAAGAAATGTCAAGGCTAATTTGAATTTCCTCCCAGCAGCCGGAAGGCACAAAGGAGAACGGGCACCGAATCATTTTCATGAAATCCGATACCCGTTCTACACGCTTTCATCCATTGGTTCTTAATTACCTCTCTCGTTACGTTTTTACTGCTCGTTCTCTTGATGCTCTATATGAATTTTTCCCGTTGCCTTTCGCTTAAAACCATCTACAATCTGTATTCTCTGCATCGTTGTTTTCATTCTACTATATTGTTATCCAGCTACCGAATAAAAATTCAATCCGGACGAATCAAAATCACTCATCAGATGAATATTTCTCTGCAGTTATAACCAACTATAGGCATATATGAGATTGGTAGATCTTCATTCCGGCTTCATCCATGCTTTCACATTTATCCATCGCCTTTTTCGGTTTTCTGCTAAGGTCTAACGGTTTGGCCTTTTGCCTGAACCTGCAAGTTACTGGTTCAGACGAAACTTATGTTTTCGGTGGAATCAACCTCCTTTTCTCTGTTATCCTCCGAAATAAATTTAGGATATTGGATTAGAAATTATTTTCTTTTGTTTATGGTTTTATTATATACCATCTCTCTATATTTTGCAAGTCTTTTTCAATAAAAATTATTAGTTAATTATTAATTTTCAAATTGTATTGTATTATTTAGATTATTTGATCATTTTCAAATATTTATTTGATATTTTTGACACTATTTACATTGTTACTTTTTTGTCAATTCCATTGTGTTTTTGTAAACTTATGGTATAATGTGCGAAAAGGTTTAGTAAAAGGAAAAAGGAGAACAGCTATGAGCCAGCGGAATTTAACTTTATTAACAGACCTCTATGAATTGACCATGATGCAGGGATATTTTAAAGAGAAAAACGCCAACGAAACCGTTATATTCGATGTTTTCTACCGCAGCAATCCAGGAGGCAACGGGTATGCGATCTGCGCAGGCTTGGAACAGGTCATTGAATACGTAAATGAGCTTCATTTCAACCAGGAGGATGTGGATTATTTACGGTCCATCGGCCTGTTTGAAGAAGACTTTTTGGAATATCTTCATCATTTTAAATTTTCCGGCGACATCTACGCCATTCCTGAGGGTACGGTCGTATTCCCTCGAGAACCCTTAGTAAAAGTCATTGCTCCCATTATGGAAGCCCAACTGATCGAAACCGCTTTGCTCAACATCATCAACCACCAGAGCCTGATCGCCACCAAGACCGCCAGGGTCGTATTTGCTGCCGCAGGAGACGGGGTTATGGAATTTGGCCTGCGCCGCGCCCAGGGACCTGATGCCGGGATTTACGGTGCAAGGGCCGCCATGATCGCAGGCTGCATCGGCACCTCCAATGTGCTGGCAGGAAAGATGTTTCATGTTCCGGTGAGGGGAACCCATGCCCATAGCTGGATCATGAGCTTCCCTGACGAATTAAGCGCATTCCGCAGCTATGCAAAGCTCTATCCCACTGCCTGTATCCTTCTGGTGGACACCTATGATACGTTAAAATCCGGCGTTCCCAATGCCATCAAGGTGTTTAAGGAAATGCGGGAAGCTAAAATCCCCCTTGCCACCTATGGGATCCGCCTGGACAGCGGGGACTTGGCATACCTTTCTAAAAAAGCTAAGAAAATGCTTGACGAGGCCGGATTTTCAGATGCAGTGATCTCCGCCTCCAATGACCTTGACGAAACTTTGATCAACAGCTTAAAGATCCAGGGCGCTACCATTAATTCCTGGGGCGTTGGCACCAATTTGATCACCTCCAAGGACTGCCCTTCCTTTGGAGGCGTCTACAAGCTGGCGGCTGTGATGGATAAAAAGACCGGCCAGTTCATGCCAAAGATCAAGCTTTCTGAAAATGCGGAAAAGATCACCAATCCGGGAAACAAGATCATCAAGCGTATTTACAGCCGGGAAACCGGGAAGATCATTGCCGACTTAATCTGCCTGGAAGGGGAGGTCTTTAAAGAGAACCATTCCCTTCTTCTCTTCGACCCCCTTGAAACATGGAAAAAGACCCATCTGGCACCTAACAGCTATACCATGAGGGATCTTCTGGTCCAGATATTCAAAGAAGGAAAATGCATTTATGAGGCCCCAGCCGTCATGGACATCCAGTCTTACTGTAAAAAGGAGCTTGATACCCTCTGGGATGAGTCCCGGCGTCTGGTAAATCCTCACGAAGTTCACGTTGACTTATCCAATAAGCTTTGGCATATGAAGAACCAGTTGCTGGACAGCTATCATTTCAGAGACTGATCCAATGGACCAGTCCATTGTTCACATTCTGGTCATAATCTTTTTACAGCCTGGTCAAATTTTCTTCATATTTAATCGATATACTAAAAACATCAGAAAAAGATGTTGCCAACATACTTTGAGATAAAAATTTTTTTCATAATTGCCGGTATTCCTTCAAGGGATACCGGCTCCTCCCTTTTTCAGGGCTTCTTTTCATCATTTCCCTTTACATCTGCTTTCTCACCACTGAGTATTCATCCCCGAATTTAAAATGAGGGCAGCTCTGGAAAGAATTGCTTAAAAACCGTATCATCTCATCCTCATCCAGATCCATCTTACACTCATAGTATTGGTATTCTTCATTGTAATCATAATGTATACAATATTCACAGCTTGCCTTTTGGTCCATGTAACCCTCTCCTTTTGCTTTTATTCCTTCTATCATAAACCCAACCCATCGCTTTTTTCAAAAGCTTTCCTATGGTACCGTCAATGATCCAGGCGGCTGCCAGGGAAATAAGAAACGTAAGGATCGTCTCCCAGATGATCTTTGGCACGTAATAATGTCTTAGGAAAGTCTTTTCCAGCAGCCCTCTGACCACCTGTCCCAAAACCAGATAATGGATCAGATAGATGGAATAGCTGTAACGGCTTATATAGTTGGCAGCCTTTGCAAGGACAGGCGTTTTTATGTCCCCGAAACGCTCGAAGAACAGAAAAACAGCCGCAGCCATTGCCATCATTGTGGGAGCCAGGTCGTGGATCCCGGGCGTAACGGATGGGGTGAGGCATTTTTGAACCATTGTGATGCAAAAACCGGTAATACCAAGAATTCCAAAGGGGAGATATTTGCTGCTGCCGTACAGACGCTTTAATGCATATCCCAAAACAAAATATATGAACCAGCCCTTAAATATCATATATTGAAGGCTCTCCCCTAAATCCAGGCCAAAGGCCGGAAAATAGGTGCAGATTCCCTGGACAATCATCATAAGGACCAGAAGGATCTTTAAATCCTTATCGCTCATGGCCTTCATCATCCGGGCCAGAAAGGGCGCACAAAGGTAAAGCGCCATGATCACATACATGAACCACAGATGGGGCGTCATGGGAATGGTCCCTGTAAAAAGCCCTTTTCCAAAAGCCGCCAGGTGCTCCTGCCACCTAAGGGGCTCCTGTCTTAAATGAATTTCATAATACCAATAATAGATTCCGCTGTAATATGCAAAAGGGATAAAAATTGTTTGAAACCGGCTGCGGTAAAATCCAGGAATATCTTCTGTCCCTGATTTTAAAAGAAAGAGTCCGCTCAGCATAAAATAAATCCCTACAAATGATAAAAGCACCGGCAAAAGAGCTGCCGAAAACAGCCATTGCCTGTAATTTAAGGTTTCTGCCGGAACCGCATGAATCATGATGATGGCAAAGACCGCTAGGGTCCTTAAGTAATCGTATTTCACTTCCCGCTTTTTAAGTCCCATACCTCTCCTCCTGCTTCCTCTGGACTTAGAAAAGTATAGCATATATAATCCGATTTTGACAAATTTTTTATTTCATTAAAAAAAGTGTAGACAAATGGAAATTCCTATGGTATTATAATGAAGTTGTCAGAGATGACACATACACAACGGCCTATTGGTCAAGCGGTTAAGACACCGCCCTCTCACGGCGGAAACCCGAGTTCGATTCTCGGATAGGTCATAGGTAAGCACTGTATTTTCCTTATATTTACTGGGATTATACAGTGTTTTTTATATTTTTAATATCTTTGAAAAGAAATCCCTATAATCATTGCTCCTATGATATCGTTTTATAGGGCCATTTAAAAGCTTCCGCGTTTGCTACAGTCTACTGAAGAAAATAAAAGCGACCGTTGGCGTATTGGATGATCAGTACCTGGGGAAATCCGTAAGTACCTATCCAATCAACTGCCAACGACCGCTTACAGCAATCAAACTTCATTGATGTTAATTTTCAGTTTTTTCTTAGCTGGTCACTCCCGGCACAGACTGTTCAAAAGAATTACTAAAGTTATGTTAACTGCCCAGTGAATTTTTTGCAGCAATCTTACCACTCACCTTTAAAAGTATCTACATTATCTTTATTTACTTCAACCTGTTTGATTTCTGTAACAGGAGCAACTGTTTCACCTTTTAAGAAATTAACTGCTGTTACAATGGCTACATGCCCTTCTTCAACTGCTGACATATAGGTAGTACCATCAATTAAACCAGCTTTAACTGCCTGGAGGCCATCAATACTTCCGCCCAGACCGATAACTTTTACAGTATCTTTTAATCCTGCTTCTTTTAAAGCCTGTCCTGCCCCAGTTGCTGAGTTATCATCCTGACAGATTACAATATCAAACTCAGTTTTTTTCTGAATCATATCTTCTACAATTCTAAGTGCCTGTTCTTTTTCCCAGTTTGATGTCTGATTAAAAATAATTTTAATATTGCTGCCTTCCAATGCCTGCTCTAATCCTTTTTTTCTATTGATCTGTGGTGTTGTTCCCGGAACGCCTTCAATGAGAATTGCCTTTCCCCCTTCTTCTCCTAACAACTGTTTAGCAAGTTCACCGGTTACTGCACCTGTATTTACTTCATTTTGTCCTACATAAGATACAAGGCCATCATATTGTCCGTTCTCCTCTTCACCAATTGCATTGGTAAATGCAAGAATTGGAATATTAGATTCATTTGCAGATTTTACAATCTTCTCGCCTGATCCTGAATCAACAGAGCATAATGCAATTAAATCCACACCTTTTACAATAAAATCTTCTGCCTGAGCAAGCTGTTTGGAAGCATCCCACTGTGCATCTGCATATTCAATCTTTACATTATTTTCTTTTGCCGCTGCATCAATTCCTTCTTTTGTAGCTACAAAATAACCTGTTGGACCGGGAAGTAAAACTGCAATTTTATACTCGTCTTTTGTCTCACCGGCTGCCTGTGTTTCTGGGGCCTCTGTAGCTGCTGTTGTCTCTTCTTTGGTTGGACTTGGGGTAGAACAAGCAGTCATACCCGCTGCCATCACCGCTGCCAATCCAAATGCTAATACTTTTTTCATTTGCCTCTTCATAATATTCTCTCCTTTTCTTTGTTGGGCTTAACTTGAAGCCAGCCGTCTTTTGCTAAATGAATCTGCTCCCACTGCGATTAATATAATTAATCCTTTAAATATATATTGAAAATACATATCTACACCAAGTAAGTTAAAACTATTATTAATCACGCTCATAAGCAGCACTCCAATGACTGTTTTCAGTACAGATCCTGATCCGCCTGCAACAGAAGTACCGCCAATTACTACCGATGCAATTGCATCCATATCATAGCCATCTCCCGCTACCGGACTGGCCGTTCCCATTCTGCCTACCAGTACGATCCCGGCCAATGCCGCTAACACTGCGTTGATTACAAATACCTTTATTTTATAAGAGTCTACATTGATTCCATTTAATTTACTGGCTTCTTCATTGCCTCCAACAGAATAAACATATCTTCCAAATCGTGTTTTTGTAAGAATTACAAAAGCTATGGCAACCGCTGCTGCAAATATGATGACAGGAATGGGAATTCCAGCCACATATCCATTTCCGATGGTATCCAGTACCGGAATTGTTCTTGTAATTGGATAGCCTCCGGTAAACATCAGCATGGCACCTTTTACTACACTTACCATTGCCATGGTTGCAATCAGGGAAGGTACATTAATTTTGGCAACTGCAATACCATTAATCAGTCCCACCACTGCACTGATTCCAAGAGCTGCCAAAACAGCAATTGCTACCGGAACCCCATTCCCCATTGTTATCAGTTTCATTGTTACCGCACCTGACAAAGCAGCTACCGCCCCAACGGAGATATCGAAGCTTCCTGATATAATTACAAATGTCATTCCTGTTGCGATAATGCCGATGATGGAAGACTGCCGTAACAGGTTTAAGATATTCTTTTGAGTTGCAAAGGCCGGAGTTGCAAATGAGATGACCACGCACAGCAGAATAAAACCTATTACAACACCATATTCCCGAAAATTCATTTTTTTCAGTACACCCATTTTATTCTTCATATCACACATCTCCTCTATACATCAAATATCTTATCCATAATTTCCTGAACTGTAAGATTGTCATTATTCAACTCACTAACAATCGTTCCATCTCTGACTACCAGTACCCGGTCTGCAACACGGATCACTTCCTCTAAATCGGACGAAATAAATATGACCCCTATTCCCTGTCCTGAGAATTCCTCTACGGTATGAAAAATGTCTTCCTTTGCCGCAATATCAATTCCTTTGGTAGGTTCGTCATAAATAATCAAATCCATATCCTGATTCAGCCATTTGGATACTACAACCTTCTGTTGATTGCCGCCGCTTAAGTTTTTTACCTTCTGTTTTACATTGCTGATCTTAATTCCCAGTTTCTTTACTGCAAATTCAGCGAATTCTATTTCTTTCCCTTTATTCAGGAAACCTGACGTCTTAAACTTTTCAACCTGGACGGCCGTAGAATTTTTATAGATTTCCTGTCCCAGTATCAGGCCAAGATGTTTTCTGTCTTCCGGAATGAAACCGATCTTATGGTGAATCGCCTGTTTAGGCGATCTTATCTTTACAACTGTTCCATTTCTTAAAATTTCACCCCGGTCACAATGGTCCACTCCATAAATCAGATTAATGATCTCCGTTCGTTTAGAACCGACCAGGCCGGCAATTCCTACCACTTCACCTTTATGAACTTTAAAGGATACATCTTTTACCACATTTCCCCGGCCAAGATTTCTGACCTCCAAAACTGGCTCGCTGGTATAATCTGCATGAAAAGTCTGTTTTTTTCCTGCAATATTGCTGTTGTCAATGCCAGTCATCAACTGAGTAATTTTTTCTTTTGTAAGATCCTTTACATCATAGCTTCCCACCATAATGCCATTTCTCATAATGCTGGCGCTGTCACAATTTAAAAAGATCTCATCTAAGATATGTGATATATAAATAATACTTTTCCCAGCTTCTTTTAGCTTTGCAATAATTCCGAAAAGGCTTGCTTTCTCATTATTAGTAAGTGAGGTTGTAGGCTCATCCATGATAATGATCTCAGTATCACAGGATACTGCTTTCATAATCTCTACCATCTGCTGCCTGGCAATGCTCAGCTTAGACACAATCGCATTTGCAGGAATATCAAATGAAAAACGCCGGCAAATATCTTCATATTCTTTTTTCATCTCTTCTTTTTTTAAAAAGACACCGGATACCACTTCCCTGCCAAGAAAGATATTGTCAATTACCGATAGTGTAGGTACCAGACTTAGTTCCTGATAGATCACACTAATGCCTGATTGTTTTGAATGATAACTGTCCTTAAAATTTATCTTATCTCCTCTTAAGTAAATATCACCTTTGGATGGTGCATGAACACCGCCCAGTATTTTAATCAATGTAGATTTTCCTGCACCATTCGCACCTAAAAGAGCTCTCACTTCCCCTTTTTCCAGTGAAAAATCAATATCATTCAACACTTTTACAGTTCCAAAATCTTTATATATGTGCTTCATCTCTAATATCCGCTTCATTGCATTTCACCCCTGCTTCCAAAGCAATGATAGACTGCCTCAATATTTTCTTCCGGTGCCGATAGAATATTCCAGGATAACACAAAGCCTTTGATATTGGTTTGAGACAGAGTATTAATAGTATCTTTTATATATTCCGGATCCGCCGGTACAACATCCTTAATTCTGTTGACCTCGATCCCGCAATATACCGGTATATCCATTCCTTCCATAATCTCCAGTTCTGATTTCACAAAATCCAGATCAAACTGGTTCTCCCCGCCTGGCCTAATTCCAATCAGCTCATTAAACTCTCTCCTTACGGTATGGGTATCAATGGTCGTAGTACCAGACAGGAAGCTGTCATATTCAAATGGAAGTCCTGCCGGAGCACAAGTAATCCGATACATCATAGGTTTCATAAAATCTGTTAATCCTTTAAGCCTTGACAGATCCTGTCCAGTAAAATGTGTTAAAAAAGGTGATAGCACATCCATTCCGATCTTCAGACCCTGCCCCCGGAAGTAATCGGTAATTTCTTTTAACGAATCATAGATAAAATCTGCTTTGCAGTCAAAAAATTTTTCCCAGATGGGATTATCAAACCCATATCTTCCAGCTTCATAAGATAAGCATTTTAACGGGTGTCTGTCATAACCTTCCAGTCCATCAACAACTTTATCCATCTCCATACGTAATTCATCGGCATCCAGTTGTTTTTCCTCATACTTTTTCATACACTCAGGACAGAAACAGCTAAACACTCCGGTAATTTTATTGGAAAAAGAAGAATACCTGATTTTATCTAAAAATATTCCATCAAAGCCTACTTTACTAAAATGTTTTTCATAAATATGTTTTACACTTTCTCTGTTTTGCTTTACATTAGGGCAATAAAACTCAAAATTTTCTCCGTCCTTCAGCCGGTAACTTTTTACTTCTTCCCCCCGGAAATCCTGCAGGAAACTTACCGGTTCCAGTAATCCTGTCTCTGAAAAAACCGGCATCCATAAATATAATTCCGCCTGATACATATGTACCATTATTTTTATCTTTTTATATAGCTCCTCATCAACAAACCATCCGATAATTACCTTTGTTACCCTTATGTTTTCCAGTATTGGTTTTAATTTGCTTTCCACTTCTTCATAAGTAGTCTCTTTATTCAAATATCCTCCGGTAAATACCTGCAGGACAATTTCTTTCCCTTTATCCAGCAGCCGCTGTGCTAACTTTATCCCTCCAAAGGATGGCTTATTCTTCTGAATATAAAACTGAATATCCTGATCAGGAATTAATTGTCTGATTTCTGACTTAAGCATCTTTTGATAAACCTTGCTTTTTAATACTCCGCCTGAAAAAACAATCTTTGGGGACTCTGATAAATCCAGTTGTTTTACCATACCCACAACCTGACCAGCCAATTGTTTGGCTCCATCTTTTAAAATTTCAATGGATAATTCTTCCTGCTCTTCGGCTGCTTTTACAACTTCATAAGCTAAACCTGCAATTTCATGACTATCTTTAATTTCCGTCACCGTATATGGAAGCTCTGTATAACTTTCCGCCTGGAAATAGTCTCTGACCTGTTCAAATACAGGTGCATATGGGTAACAGTTATCACAATAAAGAAGAGTTCTCTTTAATATCTCGCATCCAATCCAATAGCCGGATCCAATATCACTGAAATGATATCCCCAACCTCCCGAACGTCTGACCTTCCCCTGTTTATCTATCCCCATTACGATTGAACCGGTTCCTGCAATCACTACAACTCCCGGTTCCAGTGTTTGAGCATAAAATGCCGGTACACCATCGTTACATAAATGAACATTGTTTTTTGTAAATCCCAGATTTAAAATCTGATCAAGAATCATCTGATAATCTTTATCAGAATCACATCCTGACATTCCAAATACTCCCATCAAAATATCATCAGGCATAATTTGATATTCTTCTTTCAGCCGGTCAATTCCTGTCTTTAGCTGGTCATAGGATTTCTCCCAGCCAACCGACTTGATACTGGTAGATCCAGTTGTAAAAGTATCTATCATGTTACCTTGCAGATCACTGATATAAAATTCTGTTTTGGTTCCTCCCCCATCTACTGACAATAAATATTTCATCTTATCAACCTCGTTTTTTATTAGATAATGAATAGGCAGAAGTGCTTTCCCTGATGCACATACGAATTACACCCTGAATACTGCTTTTACTTAAATCAGCCGCATTTACAATAAATGGAACATTGCTTTCATCCAACCAGTCGGACAGTTCCCGCTGTATCTTTCGGCAATCATGTTCTGTAAGACAGCTATGCTTCATTACGATGATTTCAGGATTCAAAACACAAATAACACTTAATAGGCCTTCAGTGATTGTCCGAATCAGCATATCTTTATACATCTCTTGCTCTGGCAGCCCCAATGATTGTTCAATTGCCTCACTGATCAATGATATTTGTGTTTCAAAGTTTCCTTTATACCTGCTTTCTTTTATAGGAAAATGCTGCTTCACCGGTATGTAACCTAACTCTCCGGCAAAGTTACTGAAACCTTTAAATAATGACCGGTTAATGATAAAGCCAGATCCAATTCCCTGGTCCAGATAAATCAATGCCATGTTTCTGACTTTATTATTCTGATACTCTGTAGTATAAATTCCTAACGTAGTCAGCTTAATATCGTTCTCAAGCAGAACCGGAAGCTGGTATTTATCTGATAAAATGCCCGAAATATCTTTCCCCTCCCAGGAAGGGATATTGGGAATATTAGTAATGGTACATTCCTTTACAACTCCGGGAACACCAATACCTATGGCTTTTATCTTATGATCACCACACTTTTCAATGAGGCTGTCCAGGGCAGCATAGGTATCTTCCATGATCTCTTCATAGATATCCACCCTGGCACGAAATTCCTGCTCGTAAATTAATCCACCTATGGAATCAGAAATGGCTCCAATATAATGATTCTTATAATAATAAAGCCCGATATAAAAATTTGACTCATGATTAATTTCAAAGGACGCTGCTCTCCTGCCACCGGTGGATTCGCTGGCTCCGCTGACTCTTACTTTCCCCTCTTGAATCAGTGTAGCTACTGTTTTATTTACTGTTACCAGACTTAACTGTGATTGTTTCGCTATTTCCGGTTTTGTGATTGGACCATTTCCGCGAATAATTCCTTCTACCACATCTTTATTTAATAATTTTATTACACTTGGTTTTCCAACCATCTCAGCCATAATTTAAACCACCTTGTACTTACTTTATAAACTTTATTAATTAAGTTACTCTAATTATAGCTGTTTTGATTATTATTGTCAACCTCCTATCTGAATTTTGTATATTATTCTCAAAACAAAGCCTCTGTTTTTATGCATTTTTTACAATTCAACAGATAGGATTTCAAGGTCATGCCTGTGCCGATTTCTGCCCAAAGGGCTTCAATTGGAAAAGTATCCATGCCCATGCTGCTTTGCAGAAAAAGGATATGATACGAAAAACATTTACAATCAGACCGTGGAACTTTATGGAGGGGAGGAGGATGCCACGGTAAGCTGCCAGACAGTCCTTCCATCCTCCCACAGACGCACATACACGGTCCTGCATTTCCGGTACCTGGCAAACAGCCGGGCAGCCTCCTGCTCATCGGCATATACCTTCCAGCAGCCGGTGCATTTGCAGTTTTTCCCCTCATTTTGGATAAACCCCACCACATCCTCTAAGGGATAGCCGAGAAAAACCCCGATCTCATGGGGAAATCCCCCTTCCTGGTTGAGACGCTCCTTCAGCCTGTTAAGAGCACCTTCCACCTCCATTTGCTCATAGCCGTAGGCCTTTAAAAACCTGCCCACTTCCGGCCGGCTTAAATCCGCCTGCAGATGGGATCTCCGGTAAACATAGATCAGGGCCTTGTTCCTTCGCCTGCATAGCACCTGGAGGGAGATGCCTTTCCCTTTTAGCTGGCTGTTTAAGACTGTCAACTGGTTTTCCAGTTCCTGTTCCGAGGAAAAGGTATGGTTAAACAGGCTTGCTGTCTTGAGGGATGCCAGTGTGGGAGAACAATATTCAATTAAATTCTTTTCAAGCAGCATATCCGTACCTCCGTCTGCTTTCCTGCTCCATGGAGATTCCTTTTGCAGAAAAATTTCTGTTATGATTATTATAAGCAGCATGGGCTTGGATACTTTTCCAATTTTTGTCAGAATTTCTTCATTTCTTTCATACATTCTTTATAACCTGGTCAAATTTCCTTCACAATTATCCTGTATGATAATATTATAAACATAAGAAAGCCAGAAAAAGTGGTCAGAGCGCTTACATATATGTTTTTACTAAGTCGGCAGAGTTGCCCTGAAAGGCTTCTTTGCCGGCTCAACCTAAAATATGGGCCGGAATTACTCCCCTTTATTTTCCGAAGCTTGAACAAAATATAGAATCAAGAGCCGCTGCATCACAGGTAAATACCTTGCTGCAGCGGCTCTTTTTCTTTTTTTACGATTTTTACGGTTTCATCGGCAATTAAGATTGGGGAAGGACCATAAGATCCTTCCCCAATAAATTTATTCTTCCATTTCAACGATACCAAGAGAAGTATCTCCTCTTCTTGCCTTTTCCATGAGAAGGGAGGCCATTTTCTGAAAATTACCTCCCGATGAAGAGGCTCCGCTTACAGTATCGATTCCCTTGTCGCTTTGGGCTGCCAGGAAGCTGGCGGCATAAGTCCGCGTATAACGGTTGGGATATGTTCCTTTTTGGTCGTTCATATTGCGCATATAGGCAATATCCCAGGATTTGATGAATCCACTTGCATTTTTGGCATTGTATTCAACCGTAACAATTTTGCCGCCGCTGATGCGGATGGTAACAAATTCCTTCCAGCCTTTGTTGTAATCCGACATTTCTGCCGTATAATAGCCGTCCTCCAGCCTGGTTTCCTTCTTTTTGCAGCCGCTTACGGAAAGTACAATCATAAGGACCAGGAAAATCATGAAAAAACCCTTTCTCAGTTTCATTCTATATCCCTCCCTTCAGAATGGGAATGGGAACGAAGGCGGAAACGTCCGGACATTTGCTCCAGGCTTTGGGCCTGCTGTGCCAGATCTCCGCTTAAGGAAGCCACATCCCTGCTTGATTCAAGGTTTTGGCGGGCCAGAAGGGATATCCTGGAGATGTCGGAAGACGCATTTTCCAGGCTGGACTTCTCATTTCCTACAAGCCTTGCCAAATCCTCTGTTATTTCATAGGTCTGCTTGGATATATCCGTCAGTTCATTTAAGAAACGGGCGGTTAAATTGGCATACTGGGATCCCTCTTCAATGGCCCTTTGGGAATTTCCGATCATTTCGGCCGTACGCTTTGAGGAATCCGCACTTTTTTCAGCAAGATCACGGATTTCATTTGCCACTACGGCAAAGCCTTTCCCTGCTTCACCTGCATGAGCGGCCTCAACGCTTGCGTTAAGAGCAAGAAGGTTTGTCTGGAATGCTATTTCCTCAAGGAATTTTGTGATTTTTGTTATTTCAGTTGCATTATGGCTGATATTCCTCATTGCCTGAAGGGTATTTTCCATGTGTTCATCACCCATGGACAGCTTTTCCATGGACTGCTCCATAAGCTCACGGGCAGTTCTTGCATGGTCATCCACAATGATAATGTCTCTGGATATGGAGTCTGTCTCCTCCACAAGCCTGTCAATGGACGCGGACTGATGGCCGGAGGACTCGTTCATAAGGCGGGCGCTTTGGGATACCCCCTGGGCTGCATGATTAAGGGTCTCTGCCGACTTCTGCAGATCGTGAATCAGTTGGTTGAGGAAATCGGTTATGTTGTGGATGGAGTCCTTCATGATCACAAAGTCTCCTGCAAACTGGTTACTGACACTGACGTCCAGATTTCCGGCAGAAAGCTGTTCCAGAGCATCTTGAAGCTGGGAAATGTATCCGTTCACCTTTTCAATGGTATCCTTTAAAGAACCGGAAAGGGTCTGGGCCTCATCCTTTGTAGTCATCACTTCCACTGGGCTTGTTAAATCCCCCTCCGCCAGCTTTTGTATCCGCTCCGTCACAATTCCCAGGGACTTTGAAATTTTTCCTGCAAAGCGGGCAATGAACCATATGGCAAGAAGGGTGAGGGTTAAGGTGATGCCTATATTGATCATAACGGCATTGTTTACGATACCTGTAAAGTCTGATTTTGGCGTTATAATGGCTAAATACCAGTTGGCTCCCCGTACAGGCGCATAGACCACAAGAGTGTCCTTTCCGTCCATGGACACAGATGCTGAACCGATCTTCCCTGATTTCATAGCATCAAAAACTTCCAGAAGCTTTCCATTGTCTTTATAAAGAGAGTATACATTCTCTCCGCTTTTAATAAAATCCGCATCCGGATAAGCCACTACCTGGCCGCTTCCGTTTATAACAAACGCATGGCCGCTGTAGCCGATATGTATACTGCTGATCACGTCGTCAAGCATATCATACTTATAGCTTCCCACCAGATAATAGGTGTTCTGCTTATCTGTGGTTATGGGCATTCCCACAGATATTTCAAGCCCTTTTTCCCCCATATAAGTATCTCCAATAACAAGGTTCTGGGTTTCCTGCATCATGTGAAATAAATCACCGCCGGAAATATCATCAGGGCTGTTTCCGTTGCCGGTGTACAGTCTGCCATCCTGGGTATAGAGAGCCAGCCAGACAAACTCTATGCCTGAAGCGGCCTTGTTAAGAACCTGGCGCTTTTCTTCCATGGTCGCTTCCTCTGATGACAGTTCATGATTTTCCCCAATCATAAATATACGGTCCGCCATAATATGTAAGTTGCTTTCAATGCTTTTTGAGGCGGTTTTAGCAAAGGGCATAAGAGTTTCCATCAATGTAGCATTGGTCAAAGACATAGCCGACACTGACAATACAATGGTCGTAACCGCAGAAATAATTATGGTAACAATCAATGTATTTAAAATGATCTTCTGCCGAATTCCTTTTAAATTCATAAATCCTCCTTTGTATTGTTACAAAAATAATTTAATACTTATAAGATAATATAACTGATTTCAAATAAAAAACAATAGTTTTGGTGAAATAAAAACCATTATTGGTAAAAAATGTCATAATTGAGGAGTCCTTAAGTCCTGACAGTCACCATCTGCTTCTGCGGACATACTATATATGAGAAATACGTATTTCTACAAATCGTTAAAAGGGGGCATCCTTATGGCTAACTATAAACCAATAGCAAAAACGATCTCTTCCGCTTCTGCAATTTCAGGAGTGCTGGTTCCTGCTAATCTTTCTACTACAAGCTGGGGGTTACTTTTATTAAGAGGTTCTGCATTATTCAGTAATACGATCCTGCGCAGCGGTGCTGTAGCGGTATGGGAAAGTACAAACCCCACCACTGCATCTCCAAGCCGGGAAACATTTACCGATGCAAATGCCATTTACGGCATTACCTGCCGAGCCGGAGTAAAGCTGATATTTAAGTTCTATGCTCAATAACTTTTAAACAGGCGCCTCAAAGGCCAAAATCCTACATCACGCTCACCAAATACCAGCGAGCTTTCGCTAATATGAAAATATCTGGCATGTATGGGATTTGGAAAGTAACCTTTGGGGCGCTTTTCTTGTAATAGATATCATTTATCACAAAGGAGGGGAAGAACGATTGGAAAAAATAATACTAACAGGCTGTCAGATCATTTGTTCCGGAATCGTGACAGCGGATATTACCTTATCAAATAACACGTATATATTAGTCACAGGAACCGTATACAGTCCCACAGGAAAGCCTCTGCCAAACGCTGCCGTTGAAATACGTTTTGTGGACGATTCCCGGATTCCTCCGGAAGAAAAAAGCTTAGGCGTGACCTTTACCCTTCATGATGGTTCTTATGGAATATCACTTCCCAGAATTAGCGGAAAGCAATACAAATTAATTGCTTATTCTCCTGTATAAACAGGAACAAAGGAAAGGCCAATGAACAGGGAGGTTATTATGAGAAAATATAAAACATTGGATGGTTATCACGTCTATGGGATAAAAAAAGATAAAAAGCTCTTTTTTTTGTCAGACCGGCTTGACTACGGAAAAGAGATAAAAAAATTACTGGACACCTTGGAAGACTTAAAATTTGACTCCCTGATTTTTTTGTTTGGGATCGATACAGGAGCATACATTCCTGCTATAAAAAAATTGCTTTGTGAAAGAAACAGAGTGATTATTTTTGAACCAAACCCTGAAATCTGTAAAAAATCCGGTTCCAAATCAGGGGATAATATTACCCTTGTTCCCTTTGAGGAAAACCAGGTGAAACAAATTTTTGACAATACCATTCATTTTAAAAATATCAATAACATTTACTTTTACGCATTTGGCAATTATTCCAGTGTTTATAAGGAAGAATACGGCCGTCTGGTCGAACTTTTGGATTGGACCATCATCAATGCGGCTTCTCAGGTGGATCTTGCAAAACGCTTTAAGAAAATTTTCATCCAGAATATGATTGCCAATATGAAAGCAATGAACCGGTGCACTCCCATCCACCGCTGCAGGCTTTCTAATCTTAACGTGCCCGCTCTTGTGGTATCCGGAGGCCCCTCCCTGGACTCAAACATCAGGGATATGGTCAGCCATAAGGATAAGCTTGACCGGTATTTTATCATTACCGGCAGCAGAACCGTTGAAGCTTTAAGGAAAAACGGGATTCTTCCCGATATGATCGTGTCTGTGGATCCGGTTGATGCAAACTTTGACATGATGAAGAACTGCCTGGATTTAGAAGCGCCTCTTGCTTTTTATGAATACAGCAACAGGTATTTAGTAAGGGATTATAAAGGGGACAAAATCTTTATCTCCCTCCTGTTTTCCCATACAGTGGAAGGCTTTGAAAATTACCAGGGAGTATTCTGCGGAGGCTCTGTGGCCCATGCCTGCATTGACATCGCAAACTTAATGGGCTGCTCTCCCATCCTATTCCTGGGCCAGGATTTTGCCCATACCTATGACAAACACCATGCAGACAGTGCGGTCTTTGATTATGATAAAAGCCTGCCCTACGGAGCCACGGCCGTTGCAAAGGATGTATACGGAAACCCGGTAGGAACTACCGTCACCCTGGATCATTACCGGAGAAGGCTGGAACACTACATCTCCCTTTATAAGGATCAAAAGCGGATCCGGTTTATCAATTGTTCCTATGGAGCGGAAATAGAAGGCGCGCCTCATCAGGAGCTTTCAGAGGTATTTAAGGAAGAAACAGCCTCCAGGCAAAAAAAGAATGTTATCCTAAGCCGGGAGATCCATATGGACGGCAAAAAGAATATAGACTCCCTTCTTGACTTCCTGAAGGAATACAGGATAAAGGCAATCCAGTGCCTGGAATTATGTGAAATCATACGTTCCGAAAACCAGACAAAATCTCTGATGGAGGTGGAGGAAACGGACATTGACTTACAACGGATCCTGTATATCCTAAAGGTTGTAAACGATTTTGAAAACCATAAAAACACCAAATATCTGGGAGGATATTTCAGTGAATTCGTCTTTGAAATGAAGGAAAAAACATTTCATATGCCTGCAAAGGATTATGACAGGCTGACTTCTGATCTGCAGCACCAGGCAAGGGTTTTTCAAATATATTTTGAAAGAATGAGAGAAATGCTGGAGGAAGTAAACGAAATCATTTTGGAGACCGTAACAGAATTCTATTGACCGCATATAGTTTAGTAAAAAATGGAGAAAAGGGGATAGGACCATGGAAGATGAAAGCAGAAACAAAGAAATCAATGATACCAAATATAAAGAAGTGGAAATCAATAAAATGATCATCAACGGGAAGGAACAGGCGGGAAACATTATTAATGCGGAGGATACCAAGGGGAAACAGGAAATAAATGTGACCGTATATACCCGCAGCATGACCGAAGTTCAAAAAGACGGAGGGAGGCATAATAAATTCTATGAACTGCTTCAAAAAGTCCTCTTTCATAATAAACGGAGCTAAACTCCAATCCCGCCCGGAATATCACTTTCGCATCCAGTTGGAAAAGCAGAACTTCCAGATCATCAATGGAACCGTGTACGGCCAGGACCAGAACCCCTGTGCAGGGGCTGCGGTCCGGATCACCCAGATCAACTGCAGGGACAATACCAGAAGCCTGTTAGGCTATACCGTGACGGATGAGAACGGGTACTATTTATTTTCCATTAAGGCAAAGGCTGATAATAAGTATGAATTAGCTGTGTACGCCCCTCTTCTCTCCCGGGGAAAGGAGGACCCCCATTGAGCGGATATACTGAAATCATTTTAACGCCAAAGCATTTTAAGAACCAAGACATTTTAAAAACCACCATTACCATGGAAAGATCTGAAGAGGTTTTACTGACAGGCACGATTTACAATTCACGTCAGGAAGCCATAGAAGGCGCTGTTGTCCGGGTCATAAAAATCACCCGGGAAAATCAGAGGGTGAGCAAAGGCTATGTGATCACCAACAAGTCCGGAGAGTTTGCCATAGCCGTGGAAAAAGACAAGTATGCTGATTATCAGTTGGATGTTTACGAACCGCTGATGACCAGTTAAACGGGGTTGCTCATTATGGAACAGATGAATCATGAATACCATATGGAAGGTATATTAATAAAGGGAAGGGTCCGTTATAAAGATTCCTGTCCGGTCAAGGGAGCTGTTGTTATTTTAGAAAAGCTTGTTCCTGCTTCTGATGAAATACCACAGGAACAAGGAATGAAAGGGACCTGCCTTGACCATGGGATCACCAATGAGCGGGGAGAATTCTGCTTTTCTATCTCAGATAAGATGAGCAGTTATAAAATAAAGGTTTTTGATAACCATCACAGGTAAGGGAGGAAGCATGAAAAAAGTTCTGGTTACAGGAGCAGACGGATTTATAGGCAGTCACTTAACGGAAACACTTGTGGAACAGGGGTATGAGGTAAGGGCGTTTACTTTTTATAATTCCTTCAATACCTGGGGATGGCTGGACTCCCTTCCTCATGGGATAAAGAAGGAGATCGAAATACAGGCCGGGGACATCCGGGATCCAAATGGCGTAAGAAACGCCATGACAGGGATGGAATCCGTCTTTCATCTGGCCGCACTGATCGCCATCCCTTTCAGCTATCACTCTCCTGATTCCTATGTGGATACCAACATCAAGGGAACTTTAAACGTTCTACAGGCCGCAAGAAGCCTTGGCACGGATAAGGTGCTGGTCACCTCTACTTCCGAGGTTTACGGCACTGCCAAATACGTTCCCATTGACGAAGCCCATCCCTTTCAGGGACAATCGCCCTATTCGGCTACAAAGATCGGAGCTGACCGGCTGGCGGAATCCTTTTACAGAAGCTTTTCCCTTCCTGTCACCATTGTCCGGCCCTTTAATACCTACGGACCGAGACAGTCTGCAAGGGCTGTCATACCGGACATCATCAGCCAGCTATTAACAGGGTCCAGGGAGATACGCCTTGGCAGCCTGACACCCACCAGGGATTTTAATTATGTGAAAGATACCGTAAACGGGTTTATAGAAATAGAGAAATCAGAGAAAACCCCAGGGGAGGAAATCAACATTGCCAGCCAGAAAGAAATCTCCATCGGCGACCTTGCAGGGGAGCTGATCAGCCAGATCAATCCCCAGGCCAGAATCATCTGCGAGCCTCAAAGGCTGCGCCCTGAAAAAAGTGAAGTAAACAGGCTTTTGGGATCAAATAAAAAGCTGAAAGAGCTTACGGGCTGGAACCAGGAATACAGCCTTTCCCTTGGCCTGGAAAAAACCATCGCCTGGATGGAGAAAAACCTGGATAAATATAAGGCAGGAATCTATAACCTTTAGAAACAAATCAGGTGGGAGGACCCAATATGATACCTTTATCTGTTCCCAACCTAAGGGGGAAGGAAAAACAATATGTCTTAGATGCTCTGGACAGCGGCTGGATATCATCTGCAGGAAGCTACGTGGCAAGGTTTGAGAAGGACATGGCTTCTTATATAAATGCAGCCGGCGGGGCGGCTGTTCAAAGCGGGACTGCCGCGATCCATTTAGCCCTGCTCTTATCCGGTGTAAAACCGCAGCAGGAAGTGATCGTTCCCACCCTTACCTTTATTGCCTCAGTCAATCCGGTGGCCTACATAGGCGCTGTCCCCGTTTTTATGGATTGTGACGATTCTCTGAACATGGACTGTGACAAGCTTGAAGATTTTCTGAAAAAGGAATGCGTCATGACCCTTTCCGGGCCGGTAAACAAGCGTACCCGCCGGCTCATCAAGGCGGTTGTGGTTGTCCATGTCTTCGGCAACATGGCGGATATGGAACGGCTGAAAACATTGTCCGAACAATACGGATTCCAATTGATCGAAGATGCTGCTGAAGCACTGGGAACCTGTTACAAGGATGGGAAATACCGGGGACAGTTTGCAGGAACCATTGGGGACTTCGGCGCCTATTCCTTTAACGGCAACAAGATCATCACCACAGGGGGAGGGGGAATGCTGACTGCAAAGGATGAAAATGCCCTGGAAAAAGCCAGGTACCTTGCCTCCCAGGCAAAAGACGACCCCCTCTTATATACCCACAGGGAAGTGGGCTATAACTACCGCATGACGAATCTGCAGGCAGCCATGGGAGTAGCCCAGTTGGAGTGTCTGGAGGATTTTATCCGGATCAAGGAAGACAATTATGAGTACTACAAAGATGCCATACAATCAATGGAAAACTTTGAACTGCTTCCCTTTAACCCCAAAGCACGGAACAACCGGTGGTTTTATTCCCTGTTTTTGAAAAACGGCACATTGGACCGGAATGCCGTTATGAGGCACCTAAGGGAAAAGGATATTGAAACAAGGCCCATCTGGCAGCTTATTCATACTCAGAGGATGTATGAGGGCAGCCAGGCCTATTTCATAGAAAAGGCACCATTTTACTGGAACCGGATCATCAATATCCCCTGCAGTACCAGCCTTTTAAGAAAGGATATGGATTATATCATAGAAGCATTAAGCTGCATTTAGCAGTCTGAAAGAGGGATAGGAATGGAAGTTCGTAAATTTATCATTGCACCGGATCGTTCCATTCGGGATGCAATCAGACAATTGGATCAGACCGCAAGAAAGATCCTTGTGGTTGAAGAGGATCATAAACTGGCCGGTGTTCTCACCGATGGGGATATCAGACGGTGGATATTAAAAAACAAAGATATTTCCATGCCTGTCCGCCTGATCATGAACACCTCCCCTGTTGTCATTAAAAAGGAAAAAAGTCATCTGGCCCTGGAGATCATGAAAGAAAAGCAAATCGAAGGGCTGCCCCTGGTAAATGACGACAACCAGGTCACTGATATCCTGTTTTGGAATGAGCTAAGCAGTCATGATCCAGGAGAAACCAAACAGACCCAGACGCCGGTAGTCATCATGGCGGGAGGCAAGGGCTCCCGGCTGTACCCATACACAAAAATCATTCCAAAGCCCCTGATTCCCATCGGTGACACCCCCATTGTGGAGCGGATCATGAATCAAATGATGAAGTACGGGTTTCATGAATTCTATCTCACCATAAATTATAAAAAAGAGCTGATAAAAGCTTATTTTAATGATGATCTGCGTTATCATCTGCACCTGATCGAAGAAAATGAGCCTCTGGGAACAGCCGGTTCCTTAATTCTGGCAAAAAAAGACATCAAGGGGAGCTTTCTTGTAAGCAACTGCGATATTTTAGTTGATGTCAATTATACTAAACTTCTCCTGTACCACAAAACCCATAAAAACAAGATCACCGTTGTCACGGCCATGAAAAGCTATGAGATCCCTTACGGGGTGGTGGACATAGGAGAAAACGGGCGCGTTGACACCTTAAGGGAAAAACCCAGATATGAGTTGCTGGTGAGCACCGGGCTTTACGTACTGGAGGAAGAAATATTAAAATACATTCCTCCAGACCAGTATTTTGATATGACGGACTTGATCCGCAGATGCTTGAAAAACGGGGAACAGGTAGGCGCCTATCCGGTCATGGACAGCGCCTGGCTGGACATGGGGGAATTCAGTGAAATGAAAAAAATGGCGGAGAGAATGAAGCTATGAGAAAAGAACTGATCCTCATGGGCGGTGGCGGCCATGGGGAAAGCATCATAGACACCATCCGGGGACAGGGAGAATATAGCATTGCAGGCATTTTAGACCCCTGGAAAAAGGTGGGCACAGAGGTACTGGGCGTAAAGGTAATTGGAAGCGACCAGGATCTGGCCGCCTGCTTTGACCGGGGGATCAGGAATGCGGTGATCGCCGTAGGAAGCATGGGAAATCCAGGCCCAAGGCGGAAGCTATACCAGCTATGTAAGAACATAGGCTATGAATTTCCCAATATCATTGATAAAAGCTCCATCCTTTCTGAAACCCTTAAAATGGGGGAAGGAAACTTCATTGGAAAGGGAGTCCTCATTAATTCCGGCGTCACCATAGGAAATGGAACCATCATCAATACAGGGGCCGTTCTGGAGCATGGCTGCCGGATCGAAGACTTTGTCCACATAGCTCCCGGAAGCGTTTTATGCGGAAATGTATGGGTGAAAGCCAATGCCCATATTGGAGCCCATTCCACCATTATACAGGGCGTTACCATTGGAAATGACACCATGATCGGTGCAGGAAGCCTGGTTTTAAAAAATATATCATCAAAAAAGCTGGCCTATGGAAGTCCGGCAAAGGAGGTAGGTTCCCGTGAATAAAATCATGATAATCGCCGAAGCAGGGGTGAATCACAACGGCGACATAAATATTGCCAAACAATTGATCGACGCAGCAAGTGTCACAGGTGCAGATGCCATCAAATTCCAGACCTTTAAGACAAATCTCCTTGTGGTCCCTGATGCAGGGAAGGCGGACTATCAGATAGAAAATACCGGCGTCACCATGTCTCAATATGAAATGTTAAAAAGCCTGGAATTATCTTGGCAGGCATTTGAAGAACTGTTCCGGTACTGCACCTTTAGGCACATAAAATTCCTCTCCTCTCCCTTTGATGAGGAAAGCCTCCTTTTTCTTGACCGGCTAGGCGTTGATCCCATAAAAATCCCCTCAGGGGAGATCACCAATTATGGATATTTAAAAAGAATAGCTTCCTTAAAGAAGCAGGTCCTTTTGTCCACGGGAATGTCCACGGAGGATGAAGTAGGGGAAGCCCTGGAAATCTTAGAGGAAAAGGGGCCGGAAATCATTCTGCTCCATTGTTCCAGCGCTTATCCCACCATGATGGAGGATGTGAATCTAAATGCCATGGCCGCCTTAAAACACAGGTTCCACAAACAGGTGGGGTATTCCGACCATACGCCGGGGATCGAAGTTCCCATTGCTGCCGCAGCCCTTGGCGCCTGCGTCATTGAAAAGCATATGACCCTGGATAAAACCATGCCCGGACCGGATCACAAAGCCAGCTTAGAGCCGGATGAATTCAAACAAATGGTGGACAGCATCAGAAATATTGAGCTGGCCCTTGGGGACGGAGTGAAAAAGCCAACGCAGGCGGAGTTAAAGAACAGGGATTATGTGAGAAAATATCTGGTGGCTGCCAGGGAGATCAAACAGGGGGAAGCCTTTACCCTTCATAACCTGTGCGCCAAACGCTGCGGATATGGAATCTCTCCCATGAAACTCCACAGCCTGTTGGGGAAGGCCGCACAAAGAAACTATCAAAAGGACGAAAGGATCGACCCATGATCAAATTATGCGCAGTAACCGGAAACCGGGCAGAATACGGCTTATTAAAGCCGGTAATGGACCGGGCCGGAAAGGATCCTGATTTTATCCTGCAGGTAATTGCCACCGGAAGCCATCTGGATACAAGATACAGCAATGGATGTGAGGATATTGAAAACAGCGGCATAAAAATCAATGAAAAAATAGAAATGAACCTGGCCTCAGACACTTCCCTTGGAATCTGCAAATCCATGGGTCTGGAAATGATCAGCTTATCCGAAGCCTACCAGCGGTTAAAACCGGATATGATCCTGCTTCTTGGGGACCGGTATGAAACCTTTATGGCAGCAAGCACCGCTGTCATCTGCAAGATCCCCATTGCCCATATTCACGGAGGGGAAATAACAAGGGGGGCATACGATGACTGTATGAGGCATGCCATCACCAAGATGAGCTATCTTCACTTTACAAGCACCTTGGAATACAGGAGGCGGGTCATTCAGTTGGGAGAAGCCCCCGACAGGGTCCATTGGGTGGGCGCCCTTGGGATTGAAAACATGAAAACCATCAAGCTGCTGACCAGACAGGAACTGGAGGAAGCATTGCAGATCCCACTGGCCCCTCCCATGGCTCTTGTCACCTTTCACCCCGCCACTCTGGATCAGGAAAGTGCCCTGGACCAGTTCCAGCCATTGGCAGAGGCTCTTCTTCACTTTCCAGACTTATTTACAGTTTTTACAAGGAGCAATTCCGACACAGGGGGAAACACCATCAACCAAATGATCGACGGTTTTGTAAAGGAAAATCCCAATAAATCAGCGGTCTTTCCTTCTCTTGGGACCAAACGCTACTTAAGCCTGATGAACTGCTGCCAGGCTGTCATCGGAAACTCCTCCAGCGGGATCATGGAAGCGCCTTTTCTTAAGGTGCCCTCCGTAAACATCGGAATCAGGCAGGATGGAAGGATAAAACCTCCCTCTGTCATAAGCTGCGGCTCTTCCGTAAGTGAGATCTCGTCTGCCATCCAAAAAGCCCTGAACTTTAACATACATCAGGAAGAGACGCCGAATCCCTACCAGGGCCAGGATACCAGCAAACAGATCATCTCGGTAATAAAACAGGAATTTGAAAAGGGAATTCATCTGAAAAAAGATTTTTATGATGTGGAATGGAGGCAGTAATGTATAAAAATAAGACCTTTTTAGGGATCATACCTGCCCGAAGCGGCTCAAAGGGGATCACGGATAAAAATATCAGAGAAATCAACCACAAGCCGCTTATGGCATATACGGTGGAAGCATGTAAACGTTCCGGGATATTCGATGAGATTCTGGTGTCCACAGATTCTCCTAAATACGCGGAGATCGCAGAACGCTTCGGAGCCCTGGTGCCGTTTCTGCGCCCTGAGGAACTGGCTTCTGACCAGGCTTCCTCAAATGATGTCATACTCCACGTCCTGAATGAGATGATGCAACTTGGAAAAACCTTTGACTGCTTCATGCTTTTACAGCCCACATCTCCCTTAAGAAATGAAACCCACATAATAGAAAGCGCTGATATCCTGATAAAGAATCAGGCCGATTCTGTCATCAGCATCTGCAAGTCAGATCCCACCTCTTACTTAACCGTCCGGCTTACAGAGGAGGGAACGGTGAAGGCCCCGTTTTCAGGTAAAAAACAGGTCAGAAGACAGGATATACAGCCCGAATACCGAATAAACGGGGCCATCTACCTGGCTCTGACCAGTTATTTTATAAAGCATAAAAGCTTTTATGAGGGCAAAACCCTGCCCTGCTTTATGAGCGCCTTTGATTCTGTTGACATTGACGATGACTTTCAGCTAAAAATAGCGGAACTGCTTCTCCTTGACAAAACTTTCTCAAACCTGGCACAAAAATGATCCGTCAGTTTTTATGGGTTATAAGGCCCAGGGCCAGAAGGGCACTTTTTTCAAGTTCATCTACGGTTGTAAATTCATTTGGCGTATGGACTTCATTCATTCCGCAGGCCACGACCATCCCCCGGATCCCGTTGCGGACGAAGTGGTTGTTATCGCTGCCGCCCAGGGTATACTGGGTGGTGCCTTTTAAACCAAGGGATAAGCATACCTGCTTAAACCGTTCCACCACCTCTTCGCTGCCGCCTATTTCATAGGCTTCGATCTGCTTTTCAACAGCGATTTCCAGGCTTCCTCCAAATTCTGCCGCCATGTGTTCAAAAACCGCGTTCAATTTCTCCCATTCCTCCAGCGCCCTGTGATCCTTTAAGCTTCGGATCTCTCCCAAAACAACACATTCGTCTGAAACAATGTTGGTCTGTTTTCCGCCGCTTATTGTTCCGATGTTTACGGTGGTATCTTCATCCACCCACCCCTGCTTTAATTGGGAAATGGCATGGGCTGTGATCTCAATGGCATTGATCCCAAGCTGGGGGCAAAAGCCTGCATGGGCATTTTTCCCCTTTACCTTGATTTTAAAGGAAAGAAGGGTGGGCGCTGCTGTGGCCGCCAGGCCGATCTCCCCGCTTAAATCAAATACATAGGCCTGTTTTGATTTTATTTTGGAATAGTCAATAAGCTGGCTTCCTTTTCCGTAGTTCTCTTCCGCCACCGGGAATAAGACTTCAATATCCGGATGGGGAAGGTTATTTTCCTTAACCACCCGGACAGCCTCCAATATGGCGGCGATCCCGGAAAGGTCGTCGGCTCCAAGGACAGTATCCCCTTCTGAGGTGATCCTTCCCTGTTCATCCTCCACCGCTTTCTTAGCCTTACCAGGCTTTACCGTATCCATATGGGCAGAAAGCAAAATAGGGGCGGAATTTAAGGTTCCCTTTAAAAAGCCATAAAGATTTCCTGTGGGAGCTGCAGTTCCATATTCCGGCAGCTTTTCCTTCAGCCGGTAACCGGCATCATCCTCCCACACTTCAAATCCAAGCTGTTTTAATTCGCCTGTCAAATAGTCTGCGATCTCCCGCTCCTGATAGGTTTCGGAATCAAATTCCACCATTTTTTTAAATTGGCTTACAAGCCTGCTTCTATGAATCATACGGTCACCTGCTCTTTTCATATCATTTATTTTCTACATCATCATATCTTTTAAACTTTTCTTCCGGAGTTCTGCTTAATTCCTTCCGGTTCTGGGGAGCCGACCAGATTCCCTGGTAATCGATCTGATTGACAAAACGGGAATTAAAATCCTGGAAAAAGGACTTGTTTTCCGACTGGGGCGCCGCAATATCCCGGAAGTATGTATTGTTTCGGAATGCGGGAATTTCATATAGATCCCTGCAATATCCCCAAACGTTTTCGTAATCAACCACCCTGTGCTTAATAGGGCCTAAGTTCCGGTAATAATGGGTGTCAAACCTGGCCAGGGTCACAAAAAGCCTTACATCGCTGTCAGTCACATAATCTCCAAATAAGAAACGGTTTTGGGAAAGGCGCTCCTCGACGGAGTCCAAAGCGTTGTAAAAGTCTTCAAAGGCCTCTTCATAGGCTGTAATGGACTGGGCGAACATCATCCGGTAAGTCCCGTTGTTTACATTAGGGAAAAGCCATTCATTGTAATCGTCGATCTCTTTTCTAAGCTCCTCCGGGTAAAGGTCCGGGGCATCGGGACTTTGGAATGGGCGGAAGGCGGTTTCAAAGTAGTTGGTCAGCCTGTGGTAATCATTATTGACCACCTTTTTGGTGGTAACATCCACAAGGGCCGGTACCGTGCAGCGCCCTTCATAGTCCGGGTCCGCGTTATAGTAAAACTCGCTTAAGTACTGGGCCCCAAGGACTGGGTCCTTTCTGTCCTCATTATACACGAATTCCCAGCCATATGCACTATTTTCTTTGCTGTGGCCGACTAAATTAATGCCGATGACATCCTGAAGGCCCAGCAGTTCCCGTACAATGGAGGCCCGGTTGGACCAATGGCAGCCTTTTGCCCAGAACAGCCGGTACCGGCCTTTTTCTGCCTTTAAATCATGCTCCCCGTCTCCAAAGGGAGTGGTAAACCGGTTGGGCTGACGGATAAATGCGCCCCTTTCGTTGATTTCCTTTTCTATTTCCTTTGGGCGTACCTTTTGCCCGCCGCTTAAATCTGACATATGAATCTCCTCCTATTGGCTCAATATTTTCTCCGTATAGATGATCTTGAAAACACCTGCCTCCATCTTCCTGCCGTAATCCGCTTTGTAGCCCAGGGCTTCATAAAAGCCCACCGCTTCATCCCGGCTGGTGATGCAGATTTTCTTAATCCCGGATTCCCTGATCCAGTTCTCAGCTTCTTCTATCAGCAGCCTCCCCACGCCCTTTTTCCGATACTCCTTAAGGACGCTGACCCGTTCAATTTTAGCTGTCTCTCCTTTGTCAGGAAAATGGATCCTGCAGGCTGCCACCGGATAAATGTCATCAAGGACCAGCACATAGGAAGACTGTTCCCCATCCCCTTCATCAAATTCCTTATCTAACGGAATCCGGAATCCTTTTACCATTGCTTCCGTCCTTACATAATGAACGCCTGCAAGCTGCCAGTGTTCTTTTACCCTTACTGCCTTCATCCTGCCACTCCCCCTATTTAATATTGATCCGGTCTCTCCCATAAGGTGTTCTCCAAATGGAAAGGTCTGGCCCCTTGGGAACAATACCATAGGGATTATTGGAGACCGCACACAAATGATAGTGTTTTTTAATGGCTTCAAAATCCGTGGTATCTCCAAATCCCGGCTGTGCATATAAGTCCCTTACATATCCCCAGAGATTGGGAAAATCGGAAATAAGGTTTCTGTTTAAGAGAAAACCATTGTAATAGGCCACATCAAAACGGACCAGGGTCACATACAGGCGGATATCGGATTCCGTGATCTTATCTCCAAACAGATAACGGCTTCGGCCCAGCCGCTCTTCCAGCCAGTCAAGGCGGTGAAAGACCAGCCGGTACGCCTCTTCGTAGGCTTCCTGGCTTCTGGCAAACCCTGCCTTGTAAACCCCATTGTTGATCTCATGAAACAGAATTTCGTTTAATTCATCGATTTCTTCTCTCAGTTCTTCCGGATATAAATCCGGCGCTCCCGGCTTATGGTATTTCTTCCACTCCACTTCCCAGTACCTGGTCAGGTTAAAATAATCGTTATTCACCACGTTCCCTGAGGTTAAGTCCACAACGGCAGGCACGGTAAACCTTCCCTTGTAATCCGGATCTGCCTTTAAATAAGCTTCGCTTAAATATCTGATTTTTAATACCGGATCTTCCCCATGTTCATCTAAGGTAAAAGCCCAGTCCGTCCGTTCCACTTCAGGTCTTATGGGGTCCAGGGTTCCTAAGCTGACCGCATCCTGAAGGCCAAGCAGGCTCCTGACGATGACAGAGCGGTGGGCCCAGGGGCAGGCAGGGGACCAGAATAAGCGGTACCTGCCTGTTTCTACTGGCAGCTTCCCTTCTTCTGTCCCAAAGGCTGTTGTAAACTGGTTTTTCTGCCGGTTAAATTTCCCATTGGTTTCGATCTCATGGGTAATAAATTTTTTTGACATGGCATTTTCCTCATTTCTTTTTAAAAACCTGCTTAAGGTTTCATATCCTCTCTGCCATATTCATCGGCAAAGCGGTATTTTTCAGGAAGCAGGAATCCTTCCTTTTCTATCCAGTTAAGGGATTCCTCTGATCCGCTAAACAGGCACATGGCCGTCTTATTCCTTCGAAATCCCATTTTTTCGTATAGAGCCACTGTCCTGGGATGAGTATACAGGATCACATTCTGGCCCTTGACCTGATCCAACAGCAACCGAATCAGTTTTCTGCCGATTCCGTATCCCTGATATTCCTCATCAAGAGCGATATTATAGACGGCCGCCTGACAGATTCCGTCAGATAAAGCTCTTCCAACGCCTATGATCCTTTCCCTGTCATAGACAAAGACGACGGCATAGCTGTTTGTAAAAATGATCTCCTGTTCCTCTGCAGACCGGTCTGACAATCCGGAACGCCCCAGCACATGGGAAACCTCCTGCCAGTTGATCCCTTCCTTTGTTATCTTGTATGTAATATCATTCATGGGAAGCCTCCTGAAGCTTAAATTTCCGGCCTGGGTCCCGGCTCAAGTTCTCCCTCCCTGACGGCACTTCCCAGCCGCTGACATCAGGCCCCTTGGCAACTATGGAATATACATTTCCCCACAGCGGCTTTAGATGAGGGGATAACTGATAATGTTTTTTGTATACATCAAAATAAGTGCTTTCTTTTATTTCCGGTACCTGGTACAAATCCCTGGCATAGGGCCACAAATTCCTGTACTCCACCAGTCTCTTTTTATTTGCATGAAAGACCTGATGGTAGACCACATCAAACTTTCCAAATTTCTTTTTAAAGAAATTATCCTGGACCTTGATTTCTCCGCCTGCCTGAATCTGATGACGGAATGTGCTCTCAAATACTTCGATTCCTTCTGCCATATCACTTCTCCCTGTCAAGCGGATATTCCCAATCCGCTTTGCTGCCTGATTCCGGTCAACCGGATATTCCCAATCCGCTTCGCTGCCTGATTCCGGTCAACCGGATATTCCCAATCCGCTTCGCTGCCTGATTCCGGTCAATCGGATATTCTCAATCCGCTTCGCTGCCTGATTCGGTTAAATCGTATAATCAGGGCTTTCCAGAATGTGAATCTTTACTAAAAAATCCTTTAACCGCTGGTTTTCCGGATTATCAAAAATTTCTTTAGGCGTCCCGTCGGCCACGATTTTTCCGTTTTCCAGGAAAATGATCCGATTGGCCACGTTTCTCACAAAATTCATCTCATGGGTGACAAGGAGTATGGTATTGCCCTCCTGGGCCGCTTTTTTTATGGTCACCAGTACTTCGCTTACCAGCTCCGGGTCCAGAGCCGAGGTGGGCTCATCCATGAGAAGCAGCTTGGGATCCATGGCCAGCGCCCTTGCGATGGCCACCCTTTGCTGCTGCCCTCCGGATAAATGCCTGGGATAATGGGATAAACGGTCCCCCATTCCCACCTTCTGCAAATGCTTTTCCGCAACGCTTCTGGCCTCGCTTTTCTTTAGCTTTTTTACGACCATCAGCCCTTCCATTACATTTTCCAGGGCAGTACGGTTCTTAAAAAGATTAAACTGCTGAAATACCATTTCCGTGTATTTCCGCAATTCCAGCTTTTCCTTTGCTGATTTTGTGGTGAGATCAATTAACTGACCGTTTATTTTAATGGTTCCTTTTTCCGGCTTTTCAAGAAGATTGATGGAACGGAGCAGCGTGGATTTACCGGTTCCTGAGGGTCCGATGATGGCGACTACATCCCCTTCGTTAATGACCAGGTCAACATTATCCAGTACAACGTTATCACCGAATCTCTTACTTAATCCCTGAATTTCAATAACGCTCATACTTTCTTCTCCTTTCCCTGGTCCTTCCCATGCTTTTTGGTCAGGGGCCTCCCCGTTTTACCGGGTGTAAAGGTATTCCCCCAGGGCGTTTCTGCTGCAACCGTTTCCGGCACGCTCATCTTTTTCTCAAGGTATACAAACAGCCGTTCAATAAAGACCGTCAATACCCAGTAGACAATGGCCAAAGAGCAGTAAATCTCAAAATACCGGTAGCTGTTTCCGGCAAGGATCTTGCCCTGAGCCGTTATTTCAACCACGGAACAGGTAAATGCAAGAGAGGTTCCTTTTACCAGGCCGATGAGGGAGTTCCCCAGGGAGGGAAGGGCCACGGTCACTGCCTGGGGAAACAATACCCTGCGGAATATCTGGAATCCGGTCATTCCAAGAGCCTTGGCCGCCTCAACCTGCCCTTTTTCCACGGATTGTATGGCAGCCCGTATGGTCTCCGAATCAAAGGCCGATTGATTAAGCCCCAGAGCCACGATTGCAAAAATGATTGGCGGTATTCCATTTACGTTATAGGAAGTTCCATTGTAATAGTTATAATATTTTAAAGCGATAGGAATTCCAAAGTACGTAAGATATAGCTGGACAATAATGGGGGTTCCCCGTATGACCGAAACAAATAAGGTACATAATTGCCGCAGGACCGGGATATTGTGGATTTTTACTATGGCGATCAATAGCCCTGCCACCCAACCGATGATAAGGGCAATTGCCGTCAACTGCAGCGTTACGGGCAAGTATTTCAGCAATTTGGGGATTTCCGAAAACACCAGCTGCCAGTCAAATATTTTGCTCATCTTGTTCCTCCGGTTTTATTAATAAGATGGGGAATAATCGGATCCAAACCACTTTAAGTTGATTTCCTTGGAGGTTCCGTCCTGGATCACTTCTTTTAATGCCTTGTTAATGTCCTCTACCAGCGTTTCATTTCCCTTGCTGACAATCAGATAGCTGAAGGGTTCTTCCATTAAGTCCTTTGCAAGGGTGTTGCTGATGGAAACTCCGGCCACATTGAAATTAAATTCTCTCTGGTAATACTCAAACATTGGTTTATCCATTAACACGAAATCATACTTTCCGGCTTCCACATCCTGGATCTGCAATACCAGGTCCTCATCGCTGTATTCGATTAATATGGGCTCCTGGGGATTGGCGGTGTTATAGTTTTCCAGGGCCGTGGTAATATTGATCCCTGCCTGGGAAATGGTCTTTAAGCCTGCAAGGTCGGCCCATGTCTCAATGCCTGCTGCCTTGTCATTGTCCTTTGCAAAGATGGCAACGTATTCATTGGCAAAGATGGGGTCAGTAAATAAATACTTTTCTTTCCGTTTTTCATTTTTTGCAAAATTGTTCACACCGATCTGGTACCGGTCGGAATCCAGACCTGCAAAAATAGATGGGAAATCGGTCACTTCCAGTTCAAGCTTATATTGGGGAAGCCGGTCGAAAACGGCTTTGATCAGTTCAATGTTGTGACCGGTCAGTTGGTTGCTGGTGTCCACAAAGGTAAAGGGCTTTGGAGAACCGCCGGTTGCCCCGTGAACCACCACCGGTTCTGCTGTTTGGGAAGCTTCGCTGCTCTCCTCCTGCTTTGCCGGTTCAGCCGTACTTTCCGTTTTTGTTGTTTCACCGGCTGTTTCTGTGGCTGCTGCCTTGGTGCTGCTCTTGCATCCGGTCAGGGCTCCTAATACGGCTACTGCCGTAAGCACTCCCAGGATTGATTTGCCTGCAATATTTTTCTTCATAATCATTTCTCCTCTTTTTTTCCTTATTGTTGGAATTTCCCCAAACACCATTTGCCGGTAAGTTATTTCCCGGAAAGCGGTCTCCTCATTTCATTACTGCAATTCCTGGGGAACGAACCACAAGCCTGTGTTGTTCTTTTTCATATACTCTTTAAATTCGTCAGAATGATAAGCTGCCGCAATGTCCTTTGCCCATTTTGTGTCTTTGTTCTCTTCCTTAACAACCACCTGTAAAATCAAATGATCCAGAATATCTTCCTGTAAAACGGCGGTAGAAGGGTCGATGCCCGCATTATAAACAATGCTTCCTGTAATAACTGCAAAGTCAAAATCATCCAAAGCGGGCGGGATGTTCAAGGAATCCATTTCCACAAATTTGATGTTGTACTTGTTTTCCACCACATCGGATTGTTTCACCTTTTCAAGGGGAACCTCCGGGTTAAGCTTAATCCAGCCGGCCTTTTGCAAAAGTGCATAAGCCCGTGCCGTATTGGAGGCATCATTTGGTACTGCAACAACAGCACCATCGGTTATGGCATCCAAAGATGTATGCTTAGCAGAAAACAGTCCGGCGGGAACGGTGGGGATCGGGGTGATTGGAATAAGATTTCCGTTTTGGTTTTTGTTGAAATTCTCAGCATAGGCAGTGTGCTGCTCCACGTTAAAGTCAATTTCACCTTCATTTAAAGCTGTGTCGTTTTGTAAAAGATCGGAAAAATCCACCACTTCCAGTTTATATCCCTGCTTTTCCAAAATAGGCTTTACTGCCTCTTCAAATAATACGGTATAGGGCCCTGCAGCCTTGCCGTATTTCAATGTTGTTTTTTCCTGACCGACCTTGCTTCCCGTATTGGCGGAGCAGCCTGCAACAGCGACGGCAAGTAAAGCAGCAATAACAGATAATCCAAGTTTTTTCATAATTAGGTTCCTCCTCTATTTACGTGCTCTCACACGTTTTGATAAATAATTTCCAAATCCTTGAATGAGCTGAACAAATACGATCAGCACGATTACGGTTGCAATCATCAAGGGGGTGTTAAATTGCTGATAGCCATAGGTTAATGCCAGGTTTCCAACACCGCCGCCGCCAATGGCTCCTGCCATGGCTGTGGCGCCAAGGAGGCCAATGGTACCGGTGGTCAGAGACAAAATCAGGGAGCCCATTGCTTCCGGCAGTAAAAAGTGCCAGATCACCTGCATGGGGGTGGCCCCCATAGCCTCTGCTGCTTCAATGATGCCCTTGTCAACCTCAAGCAGCGAGCTTTCTATTAAGCGGGAAAGAAAGGGCGTTATATAAAACACCAGGGAAACCAGGGCTGCCTGAGTGCCGATACGGGTACCGACTATGATTTTTGTTAAGGGCATAATCGCCACCAGCAGAATAATATAAGGAACCGAGCGCACGATGTTGATCGTATAATTGATCAGGTTATAGACTGCTGCGTTTTGCAGAATGCCGCCCTTACGTGTAATGGTAAGCAATATGCCAAGGGGAATGCCAAGAAGTGACCCAAGGAACAGTCCCCAGAACAGCATATAAACGGTCTGGCCTGCGGCAATTGCCATCTGTTCCCCGGTAATGCCTAAATATTCCTCAATCATTGTTATCCTCCTGTTCCCCGTTTAAGGTCAAGACCTCAACATAGACTCCGGAATCTTCAATAAACTTCTGCACCTCATCAACCTTTTCGCCGGAGCCGAACACCTGCACAATCATGACGCTGAACACGATTCCCTGAAGTTCACAAACTGTGGCAAACAAAATGCTGTTTTCCATGTGATACTCCGCACTTATGCGGTACAGCAGCGGTTTTCCGGCAGTATTTCCCTGAAAGCGCAGGCGGAAGATCCGGTTTTCCCTCTGATCATTCAGGATTTCCCGGGCCAGGCTTTTTGGTATACTGTCGTTAATCACGGTTTTTACAAAACTCTTTGTGATCTTATGCTGGGAATTGCCAAATACTTCAAGCACGGTTCCCTGCTCCAGCACTCTTCCTCCATCCATAACCGCAACCTTGTTGCATACATTACAAATGACGTGCATTTCATGGGTGATCAGGAGAATGGTGACGTTTAACTCTCTGTTGATTTTTTTCAAAAGCTCCAAAATGGAGTCAGTTGTCTTTGGATCCAAAGCACTTGTAGCCTCGTCGCAAAGTAAGATGCTGGGATTTGTGGCAAGGGCCCGGGCTATGCCTACCCTTTGCTTTTGCCCACCTGAAAGCCGTGACACATTGGTGTGAATTTTATCCTCCAGCTCTACAAACTGCAAAAGCTCTTTTACCCGTCTCTCGATTTCTTTTTTAGGCACTTTGTTTAATACCAGGGGAGCCGCTATATTCTGAAAAACAGATTTGGACTGCAGCAGGTTAAACTGCTGAAAAATCATGCCAATGTTTTTTCTCAGCTTGCGTAAGTCCTGTTTTGACAGGGTGGTAATGTCTGTGCTGCCAACCAGCACCCGCCCTTCTGACGGACGTTCCAGTAAGTTTACCAGCCGTACCAGGGTTGATTTACCTGCCCCGCTGAATCCTACAACTCCGAAAATGTCACCCTTTTCAACCGTAAGGCTGACCTGGCGCAAGGCATGAACTTCACCGGAAGCAGAATCAAACCGTTTACTTACGTTTTGAATTTCAATCATCGGCGGCCTCCTCCTGCGCAGGAATCAATTCTCCCCTTTTTATGGCAAAAAGAGTTTTTTGCGCCAGCGCTGCAAAATAATCAACTGCAGGCTTCAATGCATTGGTGTCAACTTGAAACCTGGGATGATGATTGGGATAGGATTCACCTGTACCTATACGAAGGAAGAAACCAGGGATTTTTTCCTGATAAAAGGCAAAGTCTTCTCCCCCAAGAGATGGAGAAGCGGTCCTGACCCTCAATCCTTGCTCCTTTGCAACAGCGGCAGCCATAGGTTCAAAGCATGGGGCGTTGTTTGTGGCCGGTGGCCCTGCAAGCCAATCGATTTCTGCTTCTGCGCCTTGTGACTGAGCAATATGATGGACCAGCGAGCGAAAGCGTTCTTCCATCAGCCGGCGGTTATGCCTGCCCATCGTCCGTACGGTTCCTTCCAGTTCTGCTGTCTGAGGAATTACATTCCATGTATTTCCCGCTGTAAGGCGGGTTATGCTGAGCAGACCTTGGGAAAAGGGATCAATATTGCGGCTGACAATGCTTTGGGCAAGGGTTACAATTTGTGAGGCTGCAAGTACCGGATCTATTCCATCCTGAGGGTGAGCCGCATGAGTGCCTTTTCCCGTGATCTTAACCGTAAATCTGTCAACAGCGGCAGTTATACTTCCGGAAACAATTCCTACGGTTCCCACAGGAAGCGTGATATCCGTATGCAGACCATAAATTGCATCAACATCATCAAGCACCCTGGTTTTGATTACTTCCAAAGCACCGACAGAGGATTCCTCGGCGGGCTGAAACAGGATTTTGACCTTTCCATGTAATTTTTCCCGCTGCTCCTGAAGTTCTTTTGCCACATACAGCATAACTGTGGTATGAAAATCGTGACCGCAGGCGTGCATTTTCCCTGTTGTGGCGGAGGCATAGGGTAATCCGGTTTCTTCCTCCACAGGCAGAGCATCAATATCGCAGCGCAGGGCAATGACAGGTCCGTTGTTTCCCCCTTGAATTTCTGCAACCAATCCTGTTTTTAAATCCAGGTCCAGGATATGGATCTTGTGATATTCCAAAAATTCACGAATCCGGCCAGTTGTCTCGTATTCTTCAAAAGAGAGCTCGGGATTTTGGT
Organism: Lacrimispora brassicae; assembly: GCF_054772055.1. Classification (NCBI taxonomy): domain Bacteria; kingdom Bacillati; phylum Bacillota; class Clostridia; order Lachnospirales; family Lachnospiraceae; genus Lacrimispora; species Lacrimispora brassicae. The sequence continues at coordinate 48,123 of NZ_BRYH01000026.1, forward strand.
GAAACCAATGGAAGGTTTCTTTCATCTGGTGGTAAAACGTAGAATGAGACATGAACGGTCCAACCTTTCCTAATTTAATACTTTAAACCAATGGAACTTTTGAATTACCGGTTCCTTATGAATATTCCGCTGTTCTCCTTCCGAATTTTTCGTCCCGGTTATTTGGTTCATCCCAAATGGATACATCCGGTCCCAGGGGAAGAATGTTGTATGGATTATGTCCATGGTTTCCCAGAAGATATCCCCTTTTGATAGAGTCAAAATCCGTGGCCTCTTTAAACGCCGGAATCTTATACAGATCCTTTGCATAATTCCACAGATTGTCAAAATCCGCAATGCGGTTTCGGTTTGTCTTGTGGCTGAAATAGTAAGCCACATCAAACCTGGCAAGGGTCACATATAACCGGATATCAGAATCCGTGAGCTGGTCTCCAAATAAGTATCTTCCCTTTGAAAGCCGCTCTTCCAGCCAGTCAAGCCTTTGAAACAGCACATCGTATGCGGCTTCATATTCTTTCTGGGACTGGGCAAATCCGGCCTTGTAGACTCCGTTGTTCACGTCGTGAAATAAGATCACATTGAGCTCATCGATTTCCTTCCTAAGGTCCTGGGGATACAGATCCGGTGCCCCTGGTTTATGAAATGGCTTCCATTCAGTTTCCCAGTAATTTGTCAAACGGTGGTAATCGTTGTTGACCACCTTCCCTGTTTTTAAATCCACCACAGTGGGAACGGTTGCCCTTCCTTCATATTCCGGGTTGGTAGCTGCATAGATTTCCGGAAGATAACGGATTTTAAGAACCGGATCCACACCGCCCTCATCTAAGGAAAACTCCCAGCCCTTCTCCGTTCTTACGGGGCTTACCTTGCCAACGCTGATCACATCCTCCAGCCCCAAAAGCTTAAGGGCAATGATCTGTCTCGTGGCCCATGGGCAAAGAGGCGTCCATATGAGCCGGTACCGCCCGGCTTCCACAGGAAGCTCTCCTTTCCCCTGTCCAAAGGGGGTTACAAAGTAATTATCCTGTCTTACAAAGGCGCCTGTTTCCGATACCTCGTGAGTATCTTCCGTGGTGGCTACCTTTCCGAATTTTTCTTCTATTGCCATATCCTTTTCCTTCTTTCCCAATTTTGAGTACAAAAAAAGCAGATGCCCTCTGACACCTGCCCTTCTACGCATAAACGCCATGCACAGGAGTTTCAGGTTTTAAGACACAAGTAAAATGACCATTCCTTACGCATTTACAGCAACAACACATAGGCTCCATCGTTCCATTGATCTTAAACATGTTTAACTCCTTTCCCTTCATTTTTGTTTCTTTATATTGATATCTTACCATTCCTATAGGTTTTTGTGTAATAGATTTAAAAAACAGCTGGTAATAAGATTATCTTATAACCAGCTATTTTCCCAACCACCAGTCATTTTATTTCATGGAAAAGATTTAGCCCAGTCAGATACCCCGCGTTTTTCAGCAGGGCATCTGACTCCCCGGGCAGCCGCCAAGGTCAGGCAAGCTTGCTTTGGCTCATTGCCTTCACGAAAATAAAGGAGTAGACAGATATCTGTCACCGGAATCCGGCAACAGGACCACAATGGTCTTTCCCTTGTTTTCCGGTCTTTCTGCCAGCAGCTTTGCGGCCTTTAATGCAGCTCCCGAGGAGATTCCCACCAGAATCCCTTCTGATACTGCAAATGCCTTTCCTTCCTTAAATGCATCCTCGTTTTCAATGGTAATAATTTCATCGTAAATTCCTGTGTCCAGCACTTCAGGGACAAAGCCTGCGCCAATTCCCTGGATCTTGTGGGGACCTGGCTTGCCTCCGGAAAGCACCGGGCTGCTTGCCGGTTCTACGGCTACAATTCTGACACCCGGTTTCTTTTCCTTTAAATATTCACCCACACCTGTAATGGTTCCGCCTGTGCCTACGCCTGCAACAAAAATATCCACATCTCCGCCTGTCTGTTCCCAGATCTCAGGGCCGGTGGTTTCCTTGTGTACCTTTGGATTGGCCGGATTTACAAACTGTCCAAGAACGAAGGAACCGGGTATGCTGGCTTTCAGCTCTTCGGCTTTTTCAATGGCGCCCTTCATGCCCTTGGCTCCCTCGGTCAATTCCAGCTCTGCACCATAGGCTTTTAATAAGTTTCTCCGTTCCACACTCATGGTGTCAGGGAGAGTCAGGATGGTCCTATAGCCCTTGGCTGCCGCAACGGCTGCCAGACCGATCCCCGTATTTCCCGATGTCGGTTCAATAATGGTTGCTCCGGGCTTTAATATCCCTTTTTCTTCTGCATCCTCGATCATGGCAAGGGCGATCCTGTCTTTTACGGAACCTGCCGGATTTAAATATTCCAGCTTAGCCAAAAGGGTAACACCCTGGATCCCTTCCTTTGCGCTGTATCGGTTTAATTTAAGTATCGGTGTTCCTCCAATGAGTTCCACTGCGCTTTCTTTAATTGTTCCCATATTCTTTACCTCCGTTTTTATATGATATTTGTTATTTTGATTAATATAAAAAGGAACAGCCGCCAATCACGGCACCTGCTCCTTTGTTCCGCTTGTAATATGAATGCTTCTCATATCCTAAGCTGTCAGGTATCATAATAGGCATTACAACAAAACCGTATCCCTTTTCATACATACAGCCTGACAACAACATCTATTGTTAAAAAATTCATGATTTCCTGCTATCTTGTTCTCTTTCATATGATCATCTCTTTTCATCACCTATATGTTTAATAGGTTTATATGTTATAATTATATTAATACAGGAAGAGAAATGTGTCAATACTTTTTTGCAATATTTTTATTGGTGCCCCGGGAATTTTTGCTGCCTAATACAGATTTGCCATATGTTTCATTTTTTCCTGTTAATCATGAAAAATTTGGTAACACTAATAGTCAACAAAGAAAAACACGCTTTGTAAATTTTTCTTAGTTGACGCGGCATTGGCCAAATGAATATGCAGGCATATTCCTTAAGCTCATTGCTGGCGCAAATAAAATATAGGAGGAATTAAAAATGGTCACACTGAAGGACAGCGTTACAAAAGAGAACCTTTTAAGAGCTTTTGCAGGGGAATGCCAGGCTTGGCGGCGTTACGAATTTGCCGCATCCCAGGCAAAAAATCAAAATCTCCAGGTTTTATACTGGCTTTTCCATTATACCGGAAATCAGGAAAAGGAACACGCTGAGATATATTATAATCACTTAAGAGAGTTCCATGGACAGGAAATCTCCATAAGCGCCAACTATCCCATTGATAATACCACTAACATTCTGGAGCTTTTGCAGCTTTCCGCCCAGCATGAAGCTGCGGAGCACGACCCGATTTACAAATCCTTCGGCGACAAGGCTAAGGAGGAGGGATTTCCAAATATCGCAAATTCTTTTTATATGATCGCTGAGATCGAACAAGTACACAGCCAGCGTTTTGCCCAATATGCACAGTTGGTTCAAAACAATAAGCTATTTGAAAACGACACGCCCACAGAATATATCTGCTTAAACTGCGGCCACGTCCATAAAGGTGCCAAAGCGCCGCAAGTCTGTCCGGTTTGCAGTCATAATCAGGGATTTTTTGTCCGCAGGGATGACTCGCCATTTGGAAAATAGCAAGCTTGGAACGAAAAAGCCGGGAACCTGCAAAAACGTTATGTTTTGCAGGTTCCCGGCTTTTTCACATCACAGCGCAGCTTAAAATTACCCTTGTTGTGAAAGATATTTTCTATTATTTTTTACAGCGTCTTTATGGCTTGTTCCAGGTTCTCCATGGCCTGTTTCAGAATAGACCGGGGACATGCGATGTTGATCCGTTCAAACCCCTCTCCCGCCGGACCGAACATGGCACCGCTGTCCAGCCAAAGCCCTGCTTTCTTTATAATCAGATCTTCCCTCTCCTCTTCCCTGAGGCCTAATTCCTTGAAATCCAGCCACACAAGATAGGTTCCTTCTGGTTCTATAAGCCTGATCTTTGGTATCTTTTCCTTTAAAAATTCCCTCACATAGGAAATGTTTGCCCTTAAGTACTCCATAAGCTGATCATGCCATTCTTCTCCATAGCGGTATGCTGCCTGGCATGCGGTCAGGCCCAGGGAGTTAAGCTGGCTGTATCCGGCCGCCCCCACCTGTCTGCGAAACTTCCGTCTCAGCTTCTGATCGGCAATAAAGATATTGGAAATCTGTAAGCCAGCTAAGTTAAAGGTCTTACTGGGAGAGGTACAGGTAATGGTCCTCTTTTTTAGTTCTTCGCTTAAATCGGCAAATACCAGGTGCCCTCCCTGAAATATAAAATCATGATGGATCTCATCGCTGACCACGATGATGTCCTGTTTTATGCAGATCTCTCCTAACCGTTCCAGTTCCTCCCTGGTCCAGACCCTTCCTACGGGATTATGTGGATTGCATAGGAAAAATAATTTCACATGAAATTGTTCTGCCTTTCTTTCAAAGTCCTCAAAATCCATGTGGTATTTGCCGTCATCTCCAAGATACAGGGTATTGTCCACAATGATCCTGTCATTATCCTCAATGACTTCGCTGAAAGGATAATATACCGGCTGCTGGATCATGACCCCATCTCCCGGCTCCGTAAAAGCCTGGACCGCCATGGCTAAGGCAAACACAACACCAGGCGTCTTGATCATCCATCTGCTTTCCACCTTCCAGTTATGCTTTTTTTCCATCCAGCCCCGGACCGTCTCAAAATATTCATCCTGAACCTCACTGTAGCCGAAAATCCCATGGTCCACCCGCTGATGAAGGGCCTCTAAAATCTTCCCGCATACCCGGAAATCCATATCTGCCACCCATAGAGGCAGAAGGTTTTCCGGCTTTCCTCTCCGAAGGGCAAAATCATATTTGATGCTGTTTGTATTTTTACGGTCAATGACCTCATTAAAATCGAATGTTTCCTTACACATAAAATATACGCTCCAGTTCCTTTATCAAATCTTCCTCATCTTCAATTCCCACCGATAACCTTAAAATCCTGTCGGTGACACCGTTTGCAGCCAGAACCTCTTTGGGAACATCGGCATGGGTCTGGGTGATGGGATAAGTGATCAGGGTTTCCACTCCCCCCAGACTTTCCGCAAAGTGGATCAGCTTTACCTCTTTTAATATCCGGTGGGCCAGTTCTTTTGTCTCCACCTCAAAGGTGACCATACAGCCAAACCCCCTTGCCTGCTTTTTACAGACCTCATGACCGGGATGGCTTGGAATCCCGGGATAATACACTTTTGTGATCTTCTTTTCCTGACACAGCCATTCTGTAAGCCTTCTGGCGTTTTTCTCTCCCCGCTCCATGCGGATTGCAAGGGTTTTGATCCCTCTTAATATGAGCCAGCTATCAAAGGGAGCCAGCCCGGAGCCAACGGTTTTTATGATAAATCTCAGCCTCTCGGATATCTCCGCCGAGGAAGTGACCAGAAAGCCTGCAATGGTATCGTTATGGCCTCCCAGGTATTTGGTTCCACTGTGAACCACAATATCAGCCCCCAGCTTTAAAGGATTCTGGAAGTAGGGGGACAAAAACGTATTGTCAACGATCAGCAGCAGATGGTTCTTCTTGGCTATTTCCGCCAGTTTTTCAATGTCTATGACATTCATCATGGGATTGGTGGGCGTCTCTATAAATATGGCTTTCGTGTTCTCTCCCACCAGCTTTTCAAATTCTGTTAAGTCCCCGGCAGAACAGTCCACGGAGCTGATCAAAATCCCGTTCTTTTTGCTGATATTATGGAAAAGGCGGATGCTTCCTCCATATAAATCGCAGTCAGTAATAATATGGTCTCCCGGCTGAAACAATTCCATTAACGCCGTGATCGCCGCCATTCCGCTGGAAAAAGCCAGGGCGTCCACTCCATTTTCAAGGGAGGATACCACTTTTTCCAACTGCTCCCTGGTTGGATTTTGCAGACGGCTGTAATCATAGCCGGTGCTTTCCCCGATTCCCTTGTGAGCAAAAGTCGCTGTCTGGTAAATGGGAAAGCTGATGGCTCCGGACTTGTCCGTAGAAACCTCTTCCCCATTGCCATATAAACATTTTGTAGAAATTCCGTATTCCATATTCATTCCCCTCTCTCTCATGTTTGGAATCATGCTTTTATTCTTTCCATAAGTATACCAATGGTATGCTGCCAACCGTTATTACTTAAAAACAATAACCTGTTATAGCTTATTTCTATTGAGAAAAGAACTTCATTTCATGGGTTGAATACCTATTCAACCCATGGTAAAATAGGTATTGATACACTATATTGTTTGTAAGGTGGTATACTATGAAAATATCTACACGCGGCCGCTATTCCCTTCGGATGATGATTGATTTAGCCGAGCATTATAACGATGAGTTCATTGCTTTAAAGGATATTTCCGAAAGGCAGAACATTTCAAAAAAATATTTAGAACAGATTGTTCCCTTCTTAAACCGTAGCAACCTGCTCACTACCTACCGGGGCCACATGGGAGGCTATAAGCTGGCAAGGCATCCTTCCAAAATTACCATTGGAGATATTTTGCTCAGTTCAGAGGGGAGTTTGAATCCTGTAAGCTGCCTGGACAATGATCCCAACGTATGCGCCAGACAGGAAGACTGTATGACACTTCCCATCTGGCAGGGGCTGTCTGAAGTCATTACGGACTATTTAAACGGCATTACCCTCCAGGACATTCTTGACAGGCGCCCGGATTTCCCGGAATATTATATTTAGCTGGTCAGAGCACCTGTTTTTCGTATTTTTTCAGCTCTGCGATATATTTTTCTCCAAGGATACTTAAGGGCATTTTCTTCTTTTTTATATAGCCGATCCTCATTTTATCATCGGTATTAAGAGGAATTGCCCTGTATTCATTTCCGTTTAAATCTTCACAGATGATCCCGGAGCACAGGGTATAACCGTTTAATCCCACCATAAGATTTAAAAGGGTGGCCCTGTCATCCGCTTTTATGATCTGCTTATATTCAAAGGTGCTGAAGACTTCCTCTGCCAGGTAAAAGGAATTGTTGTTTCCCTGTTCAAAGGACAGGCAGGGGTATTTCTTTAAATCTTCAAATTCGATCAGCTCTTTTTCTGCCAGGGGATTGCCCTTCCACAAAAAGACATAGATCCCGCACTGGAATAAGTCCACAAATTCCAGTTCGTTATCATGAAGGATCTTTTCTATGGCTTTCTGGTTAAATTCATTTAAATACAAGATCCCTAATTCACTTTTCTGGTTCTTCACATTTTCAATGACCTCATAAGTTTTTGTTTCATGGACGGCAAACTCAAAAGTCTCCATCCCAAATTCCTTTGCCATATGAATGAAAGCCTGGACCGCAAAGGTGTAATGCTGCATGGATACGCTGAATTTCTTTTTAAATTTTTCCTTCTTTACGAACCGTTCTTCCATCTGGCGGTACTGCTCCAGCATCTGTCTGGCATATCCGAGAAACTCCTCTCCTTCCGGGGTGATCACGATTCCCCGGTTTGAGCGCAGGAACAGCTTAAGGCCGATCTCTTCTTCCAGATCCCGGATGGTACTTGATAGGCTGGGCTGGGTGATAAACAACTCGGCAGCCGCCTTGTTCATGGATTTTTGGTTTGCAATGCATATGGCATAACGCAGTTGCTGTAATGTCATGGTCTCTCCTTTCCTTATTATTGCCCACGTTTTCTGGGCATAAAGGCACTTAGCACCCAAAGGGCTGCCATAGAAGCTATGGCAGCCTGTTTTTAATCCTGTTAAACCCGAGAGTTACTGAACTGCCTGAAACGCCTCTTCTAAATCTTCTATAATGTCAGCCGCATGTTCGGTCCCTATGGATAACCGGATGGTGTTAGGCTTGATTCCTGATTGTTCCAATTCCTCTTCCGTCATCTGGGAATGGGTCGTGGACGCCGGATGAATGACTAAGGATTTAACATCCGCAACATTGGCCAACAGGGAAAATAATTCCAACTGGTCGATAAAGTCCTTGGCCTTCCTGGCATCTCCCTTAATTTCAAAGGTAAAGATAGAACCTCCGCCATTGGGGAAATATTTGGCGTATAATTCCTGCTGCTCATGATCCTCTGAAACAGAAGGATGATGCACCTTTTCCACCTGGGGATGGTTACTAAGATACTGGGCCACCTTCAGCGCATTTTCCACGTGGCGCTCTACCCGGAGAGATAAAGTTTCTAATCCCTGCAGGAAGAAAAATGCGTGGAAGGGAGATAATGCGGCTCCCGTATCACGAAGCAGGATAGCACGGATCTTGGTCACGTAAGCCGCCGCTCCTACTGCCTTAGTAAAGCTGATCCCATGATAGCTGGGGTTTGGCTCCGTAAGGGCAGAGAATTTCCCGGAAGCTTCCCAATCAAAGGTTCCGCCATCAATGATAACGCCGCCGATGGAGGTTCCATGGCCTCCGATAAATTTTGTGGCGGAATGGACTACAATGTCCGCCCCGTATTCAATGGGTCTGACCAGATAAGGAGTCGCAAATGTATTGTCCACAATTAACGGGATTTTATGTGCATGGGCGATGCCTGCCAGCTTTTCAATATCAACCACGTCAGAATTGGGATTGCCCAGGGTTTCAATGAATACCAGCTTCGTATTCTCCTGAATGGCCTTATCAAAGGCTTCATAATCAAAGGGATCCACAAATGTGGTCTTTATACCGTATTCAGGCAGGGTATGCTCCAGCAGATTATAGGTGCCGCCGTAAATATTCTTGGCCGCTACGATATGATCCCCGTTTCTTGCAATGTTTTCAATGGAATAGGTAACTGCAGCCGCACCGGATGCCACTGCAAGGGCTGCCACTCCGCCTTCCAGGGCTGCGATCCTGCGCTCAAAGACATCCTGGGTAGGGTTTGTCAGCCTTCCATAAATATTGCCCGCATCTGATAAGTTGAATCTTGCCGCAGCGTGGTCACTGTTATGGAACACATAAGAAGAGGTCTGGTAAATAGGAACTGCTCTTGCATCGGTAACCGGATCCGCCTGCTCCTGCCCAACATGTAATTGTAATGTTTCAAATCTTAAATTTCTCTCAGTTCTTGTCTTCTTAGCCATATGAATTTCCTCCTGAATGTTATAGGTCTTATTTATTTCGTCTTTTCTTAGTTGGTATTATACCTTGTTTCACGGCTAAGTGTTAATAGATATTATGATGATCCGGTTATAGGTAAAACCTATAACAAGACCATCATAGATTTCTGCAACAAGCTCCTGCTTATCCATCATATATCATTGAGTTTTGAATATACTTGTATAAATTAAAAGCGAGGACATTAACCATGAATGAACATTATCCTTTTGTAAACCTGCCGCTGCCGTATCCATACGATGCACTGGAACCCTACATAGACACACAAACCATGTACTTGCACCATGACAGGCTGCAGCAGCGGTATGTGGCAAATCTCAACGCAATCCTAAGGGAGTATCCTGAGCTGCAAAACATGTCTTTGGAGGAGCTCCTCTCAAACCCGGAAAACCTTCCTGAGGAGGCCCGCCAGGGCATCATAAATAATGGAGGGGGAGTTTATAACCACATCCTTTATTTCGCCGGAATGACCAATTCCATGACACGGTCCCAGGCAGAAACATTGTTTCCTGCCATCGTGCAAAGATTTGGAACGGTGGAACAGTTTTTTGATGAATTCAAAAGATACGCAATGTCGGTATTCGGATCCGGATATGCATGGCTGGTGTCGGATTCCAACAACACGCTGATGTTTGTAACAACACCAAACCAGAATTCCCCTATCTCAAACGGCCTTTGTGTAATTGCCGGCATCGACGTCTGGGAGCATGCCTATTTTTTAAAACGGTTTAATGACCGGGCTGCATACATAGAAGACTGGTTCCACGTGGTAAGCTGGGAGGCAGCGGACGAACGTTACAAGCTGTGCACCAACGCTGAGTCTTAATATGGGCGGCCCGGATTATATAATTCAAATCGTCTCTGTTTTTATTGCTGTCCTAAAAAAACCTTCAAACTGATGAGCGGATCTGTTTGAAGGTTTTTATTCATCGGTCATTTCCATCCAGGCCGGCCGAGACCCACTTTTTATGGCATTGGGGACCGATTCAATATTAGACCAGGCCGCGCAAAAAAGGAACCTTTCCAGAATATTTTAATAATCAAAAAGAGGAACCGGCAAAGCGACTCCTCTTTCTCCAAAAGTAAAATCCCCTGTAAAATCAGGACTTTTCCTAGGATTTACCCTCTCTTGCAGCTTCTCAATCGAAACTGTGAGGACTGGATTTTCAAGGGTTTTAGGGGTGTTTGTGAGCTATGAGTGTGCTACTGTGCACTGCTGATTGCTCCCTTTAGCCTTACCTGCGTGTATACAAATATTTATCAACGAATCACTTTATCAAACAGCCTTTCCATTTTTTCGTAATCACAAATAAAAGAAGCGATACTGGCATTTAACATTTCAGTCTCACCAATATCAGCAAAGTAAACACTATAACCTTCATATAAAGCAAGTTCACGTATAAATTCTCTTTGTGCCCTGCCATTTCCCTCTCGAAAAGGATGCAGCGCATTAATCTCAGAAAAATAGTATGCGGATTTTTTAACAAATTCTTCTCTGGATATTCCATTCAAAAAATTATCAGACTTAAGATTGCTGAAAATCTCGTTTGCCTGTGTATCAATAAACTGAACCTTACAAAACATATTTGACTTTGCAATATCAACGGTACGAATTTTTCCTGCCCACTCATAAATGTCTTGAAATAGATATTTATGGATACTTTGCAGATGTTTCAAATCAAATTTCCCTTTTATCGGATTGTTAAGCAAATCATCCAGGCGAAGCATTGTAAGTCTACGTTCTGCCTCATGGAGTCTGTCTATTTTTCTAATGTCTAGTTTATTGACCAATACCTCCGAATCAGGGTAACAATAGACTTTATCGCTCATTCAGTCCTCCCTGTATTCAGCCATTAACTGCTTTCTTATCTTTTCCTTATCCTCTGATAACTGATACTCTTTCAATAATTGTATATCCTCTGATGTCAACTGCATATTTTCCATTGACATTGTAGCTTGTATTTCACTGAGTTTTTCATCATTGGTATATGTTTGAGGCATTTTAATCTCAAAGGGAATACTTTTCGTTAAAATAATCTGTTTTAACAACATATTTACTACAGAAGAAATATTTGTACCCAATCCTTCAAGTATCGTATTTGCCTGCTCTTTATCGCTTTCATTTGTTCGAACTTGCAAAAATGTCTTGCCCATACAATCACCTCCATCAATATAATTTTAAATCAACGTCATGACATTGTCAATACAATTCTCTGATATTAGAAAAATCAAAAAGCTGTACCAACCATAAGATGTCAGTACAGCTATCAAAAAATCTTATTTTATACAGTTTTTCTTAAAATCTTCCTTCTTTAGCAGCCATCTCGATCCCAACAGCCACAGCCACGGTAGCTCCAACCATAGGGTTGTTGCCCATACCGATCAGACCCATCATTTCCACGTGAGCCGGAACTGAGGAAGAACCTGCGAACTGGGCATCAGAATGCATACGTCCCATGGTATCGGTCATACCGTAGGAAGCCGGGCCTGCTCCCATGTTGTCCGGATGAAGAGTACGTCCTGTACCGCCGCCGGAAGCTACGGAGAAATATTTTTTGCCCTTCTCTGTACATTCCTTTTTGTAGGTTCCTGCCACTGGATGCTGGAATCTGGTTGGGTTGGTGGAGTTGCCTGTAATGGAAACGTCAACGCCTTCCTTCCACATAACAGCAACGCCCTCTGTTACATCGTTTGCGCCGTAGCAGTTGACCTTAGCTCTTAAACCTTCTGAGTAAGACTTTCTCCAAAGCTCTTTTACTTCGCCTGAGTAATAATCCATCTCTGTTTCTACATATGTAAATCCATTGATTCTGGAAATGATCTGAGCCGCATCCTTTCCTAAACCATTTAAAATAACTCTTAATGGCTTCTGACGGACCTTGTTTGCCTTCTCAGCAATACCAATTGCGCCTTCTGCTGCCGCAAAGGACTCATGGCCTGCCAAAAAGCAGAAGCAGTCGGTCTCTTCTTCCAGAAGCATCTTTCCTAAGTTACCATGTCCAATACCTACTTTACGCTGGTCGGCAACGGAACCTGGAATACAGAAAGCCTGAAGGCCTTCTCCAATAACTGCTGCTGCGTCTGAAGCCTTTCTGCAGCCCTTCTTGATTGCAATTGCCGCGCCCACAATGTAAGCCCAACAAGCATTTTCGAAACAGATTGGCTGGATCTTCTTCACCTGCTCGTACACATCCAGACCTGCATCTTTTGTAATCTTTTCAGCTTCTTCTATAGAAGCAATGCCATAGCTGTTTAATACAGAATTGATTTTGTCAATTCTTCTTTCATATGATTCAAATAATGCCATTATCTTGTCCTCCTTATTATTGGCCAAATATCTTCACTTTGATAACCGGTAACCGACAGTCTTCCGTCAATCCGATTATTCATGTCTTGGGTCAATGATCTTAGCAGCTTCGGCAACGCGACCGTACTGTCCCTTTGCTTTTTCCCAAGCAGTATTCGGATCATCGCCTTTCTTGATGAAGTCAGTCATCTTTCCAAGGCTTACGAACTGATAGCCAATAATCTGATCTTCCTCGTCCAGGGCAATACCGGTTACAAAGCCTTCCGCCATCTCTAAGTAACGAGGACCTTTCTTCAATGTTCCGTACATGGTACCAACCTGTGAACGGAGACCCTTTCCTAAGTCTTCCAGACCTGCACCTACTGGAAGTCCGTCTTCAGAGAATGCGCTCTGGGTTCTTCCGTATGCGATCTGTAAGAATAATTCTCTCATTGCGGTGTTGATGGCATCACAGACAAGGTCTGTATTTAATGCTTCTAAAACGGTCAGTCCTGGCAGAATTTCTGCCGCCATAGCAGCAGAATGAGTCATACCGGTACAGCCGATTGTCTCTACTAATGCTTCCTGAATAATACCCTCTTTTACGTTAAGAGTCAGCTTGCATGCGCCCTGTTGGGGAGCACACCAGCCAACTCCATGTGTCAGACCGGAAATATCTTTAACTTCTCTGGATTTTACCCATTTCGCTTCTTCTGGGATTGGAGCAGCGCCGTGGTGAACGCCCTGTGCCACTGTGCACATCTCTTCTACTTCCTGTGAATAAATCATGTTAATACTCCTTTCGAATAAGTAATAATTGTGAACAGTACTTTGTTAATAATATCACATCATACTTGATCATATTTTCTCATATATTGTCGGTTTCCGCAAGCGTTTTTTCCAAAAATAGGAGGGAGGAACGAATCCCTCCCTGCTTTCCATATTCTCTATAAAACTCTCCTGACAGAAAGAATCGTCCGGTAGGTGGCTGTTCCCACTTTAATTCCCGTTGCAGGAGAACTTGCGTGAACAATTTGTCCATTGCCGATATAAATCCCTATATGGCCTGCATAGCAGATTAAGTCTCCCGGCTGGGCCTCGGAATAAGATACCTCCCGGCCTGCGGAGCGCTGCTCCGAAGAGCTTCTTGGAAGAGAATAGCCGAAATGCCTGTAAACAGACTGTACGAAACCGGAGCAGTCCGCACCACTGGTCAGGCTGGTTCCTCCAAATACATAGGGGTTCCCCACAAACTGAAGTCCGTAATCTGCAACCGCACGGCCTTCCGCTGTTCCGCCGTTGCTCTTGTTGGCTGTGGGACCGGTATACTTGTTGTTGGCATTGGAGGACTTAGGTTTGGAGCTGGTGTTTGCCGCAGCCTTTCTTCTGGCCTCTTCCTCTGCCTTTTTCCTGGCTTCTTCTGCTGCCTTCTTCCTGGCCTCTTCTTCTTTTGTCTTGCGGATCTCTTCATTCTTCTTTGCTACCGTCTGGGCATAAACAGTCGCATCCTGCTTGGCCTGTGCAAGCTGGCTGTCGAAATTGGAAACTTCCTTTTTCTTCGTGGAGATCAGCGTTTCAAGAGCGGACTGCTGTTCCTTATACTCCAGCTCCATGACCTCCATCTCAGCCTTGTCCTCTTCAAGGTCTGACTTATAATCGGCAACCTTCTGCTTTGTCTCCTGATAGGTGATCAGCATATTCCGGTCGTATGTATAAATTCCTTCTACGTATTCCGCCTTATTGAGAAGATCAGACATGTTTTTCACCTGAAGGAAAATATCCAGATATTCCGTATCCCCCTTCTCGTACATGTACTGGATTCTCTTTTTCATGGAAGAGTACTGCTTTTCTTCATCTTTCTTAGCCGCAGAATAGTCCAGCTCTGCCTGATTGATCTCTGCTTCCTTACTGGCCATATCACTTTCCAGAACCTTGATATCAGACAAAAGTGCAGTCAGATCAGTGGTCAGCTTGGATACCTGATTTTGGGCGGCGCTCTTTTTGTTTTCTGCTTCCTGAGCTTTTTTATTAGCCTCTTCTAACTTTTTCTGGGCTTCCTGTTTCTCTTTTTCCACTTTTGACGTTGCCCAGGCGGGAACAGTCTGGCCGCAGACCATTGCACTTACCAGCAGACCGCAGAGAAGCTTTTGCAGCATTTTTCTGTTTCTTTCATACATAATCTGTATTTTTCGTTTCATCGTCAGTCCCTTTTCCCTTTTTTTCTACCTTATATGTTACCGTAAAACCATGGTATAATTCAAGTCCTATTTTGGAAAATTTTGATATTTTTAAGAAGCAGCCAATGTTTCATTTACCAGCCCCTTCCATGAAATTTATTCAAGCCCCTCTTCCATCAGGACGCATGGTTTATCCTGGGGCAGTTTTCCTGCCACCACAAGGAAAGAGAAAAAGAATAAAATCCCTTTGATGATGCTTGAAATGGTAAAAGCCCACCAGACTCCGTCAAGTCCAAGAGCTGTGCTGCTTAAAACTATGGCAAAAGGGATCCTGGCGGAAGTAAACACAACACTGATGACTGAGCAGAGCAGGGTCTTTCCAAGGCCGGAAAGGGCCCCTATGGTTGTCAGTTCTATGCACATAAACATCTGGCAAAAGCCAAGGATCACCAGGTAACGCACTCCCATGGGAATGACCTCTGCTTCGTGGATGAACAGCCCAAAGATATGCTCCGGAAGGGCGAGCAAAAGGAATGAGCAGAACAATCCCCAGACAAACATGACCCCGGCCGCTGTAAAATAGCCCTTTTTCACTCTTCCATACTGCCCGGCTCCGTAATTTTGTCCTACAAAGGAATTAATGGCTGCTGCAAATCCGTCTGCCGTCATCCATGATATGGACTCGATCTGCCCGCCCACGCGCAAAACCGCCACGGCACTATCGCCGAATCCGGTCACAAACCGGGTCAGGACCATGGAAATGCTGGTATAGATAAGGTTCTGTACGGAAGCAGGGAATCCGATCTTGATCATGGCTTTCATATGATCCCAGGATACCTTATGGAACACCTTCACCTTATGAAACAGCAGCCGGTCCTTTTTCACGGCAACAAAGAATACCATGGTGACAACCGCCTGAGCCATGACCGTGGCAATGGCGGCCCCTGCCACCCCGGTGCCCTTTATGGGACCTATTCCAAAGATCAGGACAGGGTCCAGCACCATATTCAAAACCAGGCCGACAAAGTTAGCGAGCAGCGGTGTTCTGCTGTCTCCCATAGCTGTCATGATCCCGGTAATAATCGAATTCAGATAGGAAAATATGATCAAGCCGCAGGTGATCTTTAAATAAACCTGGGCATTATGTACCACAGAAGCATCGTTCAGTCCGAAAAACCCAATCAGGGGCTTTGCTCCGAAAAACGCTGCAGCTCCATACAGAAGGGCAAATAAAAGCCCCATCTGGATGGCACCGGAAGCATAAATAGCCGCATCTTCCTTATCGCCCCTTCCCAGGGAATGGGCCACCTTTACCTGGCCGCCCATTTTTGCCAGGGCAACAACGCCCTGGGAAAGCCAGACATACATGCCCCCTGCGCCTACCGCCGCAACAGCCGGGGAACCTACGAACCCGATCCACGCCATATCTGTTAAGCTGTAGGCCATCTGAACCAGGGCTGTGACCATGATGGGCAGGGCAAGACCGGTCAGGGAGGTAAAAATATTTCCTTTTAGCAAATCAATTTTCTTATTCATAAAATATTGTCACAACCTTTCAAAAGGGCCGCCAATGAAATGGCAGCCCTTTATTTCTGCAATTATTCTTTTTCAGAAAGGTATTCGTGAATTCCTCTTGCTCCAGCCCGTCCGGCTTCCATAGCCAGAATCACGGTTGCGGCTCCTGTTACCGCATCTCCTCCGGCATAAACTCCATCCTTGCTGGTTCTTCCTGTAGATTCCTCAGCAATGATGCATTTACGCCTGTTGATATCAAGACCTTTGGTTGTGTTGGAAATAAGCGGGTTAGGTGAAGTTCCCAAAGACATGATAACGGTATCCACATCAATGATGAATTCGGATCCCTCTACCTCCACAGGCCTTCTTCTGCCGGAAGCATCGGGTTCGCCAAGTTCCATTCTCACGCATTTCATTCCATTTACCCAGCCTTTTTCATCGGTCAAAATCTCCACCGGATTGCTTAAAAGGTTAAAAATGATTCCCTCTTCCTTTGCGTGATGAACCTCTTCGGCTCTTGCAGGAAGCTCTGCCTCACTTCTTCTGTACACCACGTGTACCTCTGCTCCAAGACGAAGGGCTGTCCTTGCCGCATCCATAGCAACGTTTCCGCCGCCTACGACTGCTACCTTATTACCTGCCACGATTGGGGTATCATAATCACTGCGGAAGGCTTTCATCAAATTGCTTCTGGTTAAATATTCGTTGGCGGAGCATACGCCGTTGGCATTTTCTCCCGGAATTCCCATGAACATAGGAAGACCTGCTCCTGATCCGATGAACACGGCCTGGAAGCCTTCTTCATCCAAAAGCTCATCAATGGTCACGGACTTGCCCACGATCACATTAGTCTCGATCTTAACTCCCAGCTTTCTTACGTTGTCGATTTCCGGCTGAACTACCCCTTCTTTTGGAAGACGGAATTCCGGAATGCCGTAGGTCAATACGCCGCCAGGCTCATGGAGTGCTTCGAAAATAGTAACTTCATAGCCCAGCTTAGCCAGGTCGCCGGCACAGGTCAGTCCGGAAGGACCGGAACCGATAACAGCTACCTTCTTGCCATTGGTCGTTTCCGGAGCATCCGGTACAAAACCGTGTTCTCTGGACCAGTCTGCCACAAAACGCTCCAGCTTTCCGATGGAAATGGGTTCCCCCTTGATTCCGCGGATGCACTTACCTTCGCACTGGCTTTCCTGAGGGCATACCCGGCCACAGACTGCCGGAAGGGCGGATGACTGGGCAATGACTTTTGCAGCCTCCTCGTGATTTCCATTTTCCACTTCCTTAATGAAGCCTGGAATATTGATGGATACCGGGCAGCCGGCTACGCACTTCGGGTTCTTGCACTGAATGCAGCGGCTGGCTTCTTCCCTTGCCTCTTCTTCATTATATCCAAGACAAACCTCTTCAAAGTTTGTCGCTCTTACCTTTGGGTCCTGTTCTCTTACTGGTACTTTCTTTAATACATCCATTACTCGTTACCTCCACACAATCCGCAGCCGCCGTGATGAGTATCGCCTTCACGTGTTTTTAAAGCCGAGCGCCCTTCTTCTGATTTATACATCATCTGGCGCTTCATAGCCTCGTCAAAATTAACCAGGTGGCCGTCAAACTCCGGTCCATCCACGCAGGCAAATTTTACCTCGCCGCCAACTGTCACACGGCAGGCGCCGCACATACCGGTTCCGTCTACCATGACCGGGTTTAAGCTGACAATCGTCGGAATGCCCAGTTCCTTGGTTACAAGGCAGGTGAACTTCATCATGATCATGGGTCCGATGGCTACACATACATCGTATTCTTTTCCCTGATTCTGAACAAGGTCCTTGATCACCTCAGTAACCAGACCCTTTCTTTCATAAGAGCCGTCATCTGTTGTCACATATAAATTCCCGGCCTGCGCTCTCATGGCATCTTCCAGAATCAGTAAATCCTTGGTCTTGGCTCCCATGATAACATCCACATCAATGCCGTGTTCTCTCATCCATTTCACCTGAGGATAAACCGGAGCCGTTCCCACACCTCCGGCTACAAATAAATATTTCTTTTTCTTCAATTCTTCTATGTCATCGTGTACGAATTCTGACTCATTGCCCAAAGGACCCACCACGTCTGTAAAGCTGTCTCCTGTCTTTAATTCAGCCATCTTTTCTGTGCTGGACCCCACTGTCTGAAATACAATGGTAATGCTTCCCTTCTCACGATCATAATCACAGATGGTAAGCGGAATTCTCTCTCCTCTGTCATCTATCTTAACGATAACAAATTCTCCAGGCTGGCAGGCTTTGGCAATCCGAGGTGCTTCCACATCCATCAGATAGATCTTGTCAGCTAACATCTCTGCTTTTAAAATCTTATACATCTTCATCCTCCTAATGTCTTCGTGAATATACCTGTACACCGTTCCTGATAGCCTTCCCCAACAATCAGGTGAATAGTACTCGTAACATCTTACCATTTTTAAGGGTTACTGACAACATTTATTGAGAAATATCATTGATTTTTTATGGATACCGGTGATTTTTCGCTATTTTTTTCCAGATTTTGCGTACTAAAAAATCAACTGAATATGCAGGCATATCCAGTTGATTCACAAACCTAGGGGTTGAAAGACGATTTTCTTTTAACCTTTTCTCTGATATAGGCGAAACGTATAACATAAATCAAAATAAGTCTGTTCCTCGCTCTCCGCCGTCATTTCCCATGACGGATCCTTATCCAGATTAGTAAAATAAGTGTCGGCGCTGTAGGTATAGTCAATATAGGTCACATGAGCCGTATTACAATATGGAAGGAACTGTTCATAAACGCTTTGCCCGCCTATGATAAAGCAATCCTCCACAGAAAATTTACTAAGCTCTTTCAGGGCCTCTGAAAGGCTGTGGCAGACCACTGCTCCTTTCACTTTGTAGTCCGGATTTCTGGTCAAAACGATGTTGGTCCTTCCATAAAGCGGCTGCTTTCCAGGAAGACTCTCCAGGGTCTTTCGTCCCATGACAATCGCCTTTCCCATGGTTTCTTCCCGGAACAGCTTCTTATCCTCAGGGATGGAAACAAGAAGCTGGCCCTGATTGCCGATGGACCAGTTTTTATCCACTGCAACGATGATATTCATAGGTCAACCCCTCCTTTCTCTTTATTCCTCTTCCCCAAGGATCAGATCTTTTCCATAGGGAAGGTTTTCAATCCACCGGCAGAAGGTATGCCACTCTTCCAGCTTGTGGCTCCGCCTTGCAAAGTAGATGTTGATCAGTGTCTCGTAATTTAAGGTGCATGTCCTCATCTGATTATAGCTGGAGGGAAGAAGCTGGATCAGATCATACCAGTCCTCTTTTTTCTTTGTCTCTATGTAACGGAGACGGATCTTTTCCAGTTCAGCTACCACAGTTTCCATGAAGGCAACTGTTCCCTCTGTCATATGATCGTGGCTGAAATCCTCCAGCTCAAAAGGCTTGCTGTGGATCTTATGCATGGTGCTGGTGGAGTTGGCTACAGTAGCCACCTTATAGGTATCGTATTCTTTCCACCAGTACATGGGCGCCGTAATATCCACAGATACCAGAATCTGACGAATGTATTTGCGGTGGTCGCTTCCAGCCTTTCTTAACCGTTTGGCAAGTCCAAGATCGTTAGGGCCAAGGATGTATTCTCCCTTTTCGTTATAGCCGCTGTCCATCCGGTCCCAGCTATTCATGGGGTTTCTTGCGCCCCTGATGGCATTTTCTATGTTCATCACACTGACTCTTTCACAGTTTAACATGGTATCTTCCTTTCTTTTTCTATTTCTTGTTTTATGGTCCTATTTAATTATAGAGCAAAAGGCCTGTTTCATCCATTGATTTATTTCTCAAGAAGTCTTATGTTGTACGATTTTTTTTGAGCCGTATAGATGGATCTGTCTCCATTGAATATATAGGCAACGCTGCATACAGCAAAAAAATACGGAAGATAAGAATAACCAAAAACCTCAGCTCCTATAAAAACAGGCGCTAAGAGTGTATTTGTGGCGCTTCCGAAAACTGCCGCATATCCCATTGCGGCAACAAATTCAACAGGCAGTCCCAGAACTCCTGCAATGGCAGCTCCCAGGCTTGCGCCAATTGCAAACAAAGGAGTGACTTCTCCTCCCTGAAACCCTGCTGAAATGGTAATGATGGTCAAAATGAGCTTTAAAATCCAATCCCAGCCGTAAATAGGTCCTCCATGATACCATGACCGCCCCAAAAGATCCAGTCACTTTATATTTTTACATTTTCATAGGAATTCAAACACTGACAATTAAGAAAAACACGCTTTGTAAGTTTTTTTTAATTGTTGCGGTATTCGCCCAATGAATATGTAAGGATATTTGTTGGGCTCATTGCCCGTGCAAATTAAAAAGCTGATGGCTTCTGCATATTCATTCAAAATATACAGAAGCCATCAGCAAATTGCGGTTTTGATATTCCTATCACGGGAGCGCTTCATTCCCTTTTCTTACTTATTATACAGGCATGTTTTGTCTTGTCAAGTTTTTAATCGTCCCATTGAAATTGTCTCATGAGAATTGTCCTGTTAGCCTAAAAAATGATCCTTTCACTACCAATATTGTAGTTCCATTATTATCCATAATGATATCTAAATAATCATCGTTTCCTTTGAGTTGGAAAGATACACATAAAAATGGTGGAAATATGTCACTTAACACGTAAGGAGATTGTCGATATATTTCAAACAATTCATTCCAGTCAGAGCAATAATAACCTAGTTCAGTAGGTGGAAAAAATGACACAACGTTTTTTTTGTCAATCACAAGTATTTTGTCCAAATACCTTTCCTTTGTCTCTAAGATGATTTTATCATGCTCAATCTGTTGTGCATCAGTTTTCACTTCGACCTCATGGTACTCAACGCCTTCGCCTAAATATTCTGTAACTTTCCAATCTCCTGTGACAGCAAGAAATTCTTCTGATGCTAACTGCTTATTTAGATAATTGTCGTTATGCGTTGATAGAGAGTTGTAATAAATAACTATGGATACAAAAATAATCGATATGATGAACAAAATTATTTTAATTCTTCGGCTTCGTAAAATCTCTATTGACATCATAATCCCTCACAAAATCACCAAATTTTAGTATTTCATATTGATCCATCCGCCTAAGTTTTAATCCTTCATAATACACGCCGTCTAAATTTTTTGTTTCTTCCATGAGAATTTCTAGTATCTTTTTATCATTCTTTTCTGAAACGGCGACTATTAAAATGGCTAGTGAGCTATAAGGCTTGCCAGATGCTTTTAATTCAGGACGCTTAACAAGACCACCACCCCTATTAAAAGCAAAATCAATTAAAAACAATATTTCGTTCTCAGTAAAATTATTAGCATCAATATTATAACCGAATTCCGAATTTAATGTTTTTACATAGCCCTTAATAGAAACATATTTTGAATTCAAATCATCAATCGCCAATTCTAATGCATCTTCCATGCTTAGACCGCTCTTATAAATTCCGCTTTGCTTTTCGGTCTCATTTAAATCATGACCATAGCCTATTGTTTGTCCGGCATTATCTAGCACAAATCTTCCATCAAGCATTTTGTGCGTTTCGTAAGCCTTGATTATGCCATCAATATATGCTTTGGGATATCTTTCAATATAGTCCCCCGTGCCCTTAGTTATTTCTGTTTTTGGAACCTCTACAATCCTTATAATTCCCCCATACTGACAAACCAAGACCGCGTTATCCAATAACAATGGTGCATAGCCTTTTGCATATGTTTTTGCCATAACTCTATGATCTACCTGTTTCCATTCCGACCCTTCCGGTATCAACGGTATGCATATGTGAGCATATTCGTTACCTGCCGCTTTTCGGGCTGGTTTTCCATCACTATGTACCCCTGGATTCATTGACAGGCGACCTGAATAGTTTGATTCAGGACATAAGCAAGAGCCAAAAGGGGCGATGTTTGCCTTTCCGCAGTCTACCGTTGTCAGCACCGGTACATTTCCATTATAAATTCCATGATCAAGCACCAGATCCAGACACGAATAATCGGTTCCATATGAGCAGCTCAAGATAGAGCCACGAAGTACATATTTGTGATTTTGAATGATCCCATTGTATTGCTGGTGCACATACATCAATTCCAGCGACTGCTTCTGCTGTTCTTTTTGTCCCTTTTCTTGCTTTTCTTTCTCCTCACTAGCCCATACAAAATCTCCAATCTTATTAAAACTTGACATGATAACCTACTTACTTCCTGTTTAGATAACCTACTGCCCTCCTGTCAAACACCTCCGGAAAGCGTATCCATATCCCACAAAATCCTGCTCCCTTTTTCCGTCTTCTTCACCAGAATCTTCTTTCCGATCTGTTCCTTTAATTCCGTTACATGGGAAACAATCCCGATCAGTCTGTGTCCACCGGCAAGCTCCTGGAGGATACGGACTGCTTTAAGCCTGGATTCCTCATCCAGAGAACCAAAGCCTTCATCAATGAAAAGCGCATCCATACTTACATTCCCTGCCGTGCGCTGGATGATATCCGTCATGCCAAGGGCCATGGCAAGAGCTGCCATAAAAGACTCTCCGCCGGAAAGGGTTTTAACATCCCGCACCTTATCCGTTGCCATACTGTATACATCCAAATCCAGGCCAACCTCTCCCTGCTTTCCTAGGGTCTCCAAATCCCTACACTGAAGCAGAAATTGGCCATCCGTCATGATGTCAAGCCGTTTGTTTGCCGCATGAATCATCTGGTTAAAGTACTGCCTCTGGACATAGGTCTGAAAGTCCAGGCTGACGGAGCCGGCCATTTTCCCGTTGGCAGCCTGAAACAAGGTGTGATACAGCCGGTACTTCTCTTCCAGCTGTGCTCTCTCCTTCCACAGCCGGCCCAGATTTTCTGCAGCCTGCAGCGCCCGGCTGCCAATGGCTGTAATTTTTGCTTCCCTGGTCTGCAGCCGCCTCTGTTCCTCCTTAAGAGCTTCCGCCTGTTCCTTCCACTGTTTCGTTTCTATCCTTTCACGCCCCTTTGTCTGCTCCTTATACTGGCTGTAAACGGTGCGGGCCTTTAACAGCTCCTTTTCATAATTCCCGGTTTCCTGCTCCCACTGCCTAACAATTTCCGGTGCCTGCTTTGCTTTATGGTAATCCTCTTCTCCCGTAAACCCCAGCACCTCCAAGGCCGACTGAAAAGCGGCATATGCCTGCTCTAATGCAATTCTTCGCATCTCTTTGTTTTCCTCTTCCGAGGCCAGACGTCCTTTTCCTTCCTTTTCCTTTTCTATCATCTGCCGGAACCGTTTATCCGTTTGCTCTTCTGCTCTTAAAAGCTCTTCCTTCCTCTTTTTAGAGACAACCAGCTTTCCCATGGCTTCCTCTTCCTCTGGGTATGGCAGACGCTTTTTTACGTGATCTGCCTCTGCGAAAGCATCTGCCCGATCCAATTGTTTATCCTGCCAGTCCTTCATGGCCGCTTCTTTTTTATGTTCCAGTTCTTCAAGTCTCCCCCGGTCCGCTTTCCTTTCCTCCAGAAGCTTCCCTAACAGGCGGTTCGATTCCAAAGCCTCCTGCTCTTCCTTCTCCGCCTCTCCCAGAAGCGTGCCGACCCGTTCTCTCTCCTCAGACAGACAGGCATGAAGTTGGTCTTGATGGAAGGTAGTCCCAAACCATTTTTCTTCCTCCCCCTCCAGAAGCTCCTTTAAGTGGCGGCATGCTTCCAACGCCCTGACAACAGCCTGGGCGGCCTGGGAACGCCGTTCTTCCGCATGGTTCCTGGTCTTCTTTGCCTGTTCCACTTCTTCCTGGGTGACAGCGCCCTCCGTCAGCTCCGCTTTCCGGGGATGATTGGTAGAACCGCAGACAGGGCAGGGCTTTCCCTCGGTCAGCTCCTTAGCCATAATTCCGGCCTGCAATGCCAGAAACTCCCGGAACCTGTCATTGTAATACGTTTCAGCCTGTTCATAATCTCTCTGGGTGCATAATGCCTCTTTCTGGCATTCTTCTTTTCTAATTTCTGCCGCCTCCCCAGCCCTGACCGCTTTCCCAAGGCTTTCCATGGCCTGTTGCCGTTCCAGGAGCACCGCCTTTTTTTGTCTTATTTCCGGCAGATTCCTTGCCCCTGTTTCCAGTTGCTCCTGCCTTGCTTCGTTTGCAGACAGGCGTCCCTTAATCCGGGACAGCTCTGTCTCAATGCTATGTAAGAGTTTTCCAGCTTCCTCTTCTTCTCTCTTCTTTTTAAAGGAAGCCATTTCCATGATTTTCCAATGACTATAGAGCGGAATGGCCTCCTGCATCCGGTCAATGAAGACCGACAGCTTTGGCACTTCTGCCTCAGAAGCTTCTCTGCTTTCCTTTGCCTCTTTTTCCGCAGACGCAAGGACAAGGGTTAAATCCTCCAATTCCTTTTTAAGCTGACCTGCTCTCTTTTTGGCAATCTCATATTCCTTATTTTTATCTAAAAACTGAGTTTCCGGGCCCTTTGCCTTTTCCGCCCGGACAGCTTCCTTTAACTGCTCCTCTATTTCCAGCCATTGTCCCTTCTGGCCTTCCAGAATATCCAGCTGAGCCTTTGCCTGCATAAGACCGTCAAAAAGCCGGTTCACCTCCTGGGCCCGGCTTAACTGCCCTTCTACTTCAGAAAGAAGATTCCCTTTGAAATTCCGTTCCTCACGAAGCATCTGTTCCCCCTCATCTATCTCTTCCAAAATGGAACCTAAAAGGCTTTGGATCTCCTCCGTCCTTGTCTCCTTAAAATTCAAGAGTTCTTGCCAAGATTCCTGATGAGCACTTTCCTCCAAAAGCACCACTTGATCCAGTTCATGAAAACACAACCTGCGGTTGTTCTCCAGGCTGTCATAATAAAGATTGTTCTGCTCCTTTAACTTCAACTGGATGCGGCTGTAAATTCCGGTGTTAAAAATCCTGGAAAATATCTCCTTCCGTTCTCTGGAAGATGCATGAAGAAGCCTTAAATAATCTCCCTGGGCGATCATGGCGATTTGGGAAAACTGATTCAGATCCACGCCTACGATTTCCTGAATCTTCTGGTTAATATCCCGAAGATTGCCTGCATATTCCGCCCCATCAGGCAAGAGTAGGGATGCCTTTGCCGGAACAGGAACAACGGAATATTCCCCACTTTTATTTCTTCTTTTGCTGATCCTTGTATAGGAAGGGCTTCTTGTAATTTCATACTTCTCGCCCCCTTCAGAAAATTTCAGGGAAACATAAGTTTCCCGGTCTTCTGCCGCATACTGGCTTCGCATCATGGAGGGTTCCCGTTTCTGCCCGCTGGTTTCCCCGAACAGGGCAAATGACACAGCATCAAAAATGGTGGTCTTTCCAGCTCCCGTATCTCCTGTAATAAGGAAGATGCCGTGGCCGATTTTCTCAAAATCCACGGTTTCCGTTCCTCCATAGGAACCAAAAGCGGACATAGTCAACTGCAATGGCTTCATAATCCCTCTTCCTCCTTTGCTTCCTGAACGATCCGCTCCATGGCCTTTTCTTCCTCCTTTGTCATCTCTTCCCCTCTTACCGCCTTGTAAAACTGCCGGAATGCCTCCAAAGGCTTAAGGACCGGTACCGCCTCTCCCTCTTCCTGGCGCTTTTGTCTGGTCCGCTTATTATCCACCCGAAGCTCCAGCAAATGATCGAACACCTCTTCCAGACGTTCTCTGACCCGGTAAGGCTCCTCTTCATCGGTAATCGTGACACTGACAAAGTCATGGCGTTTTTCTTCCGTAGCCCTTTTAAGGATTTCAGACAAAGTTCCTCTTTCCCGCCTCACATCCTGGATTCCCCGGAGCGGAAGGAATTCAAATTCCGGTTCCTCTCCTTTTTTTCCTATATTCACCACAGTGACCGATTTTTTATGGTTTTCCTCGCTGACAGAATATTTATAAGGAGTCCCGCTGTACCGGACCGAAGCCTTGCCCACCTTTTGGGAACCGTGGAGATGGCCCAGGGCAACATAATCAAAGGCGGATAGAAGGTCAGCCTCCACCCGGTCCAAGCCGCCCGCCATAATGACCGCCTGCTCCGATTCACAGGTTTCCGGATCCTTATTGCCTGATACATAAAATTGATGGGATAAAAGGATGTTGCGCTCTCCGGCATCAATGGTTTCCCTCTCCAAAACAACTTTTACTGCGCTCTCGTACCCTTCCGGCTGGCTATCAGGAAAAAGCTGCCTCACATATCCTGGCTTTAAAAAGGGCAGAAGGTAGAAATTCACCGGACCGTTTTCATCCCGTAATACCACCTTTTTTAAATATTCCTCCCGGTTCCTGGGCGGAAACACGGATAAATGGATGCGATGACGTTCCAGAAAGGCTGAGGCATAGGACAGCCGTTCCGGCGAATCATGGTTTCCTGCTATGATCAGGACCGAAAGCTCAGGCTTTATCCCGGAAAGGGCTTCCAGGAAATTGCCGAACATGGTGTAGGCCTCCCCGGAAGGAGCCGTTTTATCATAAATGTCGCCACAGATCATGACCGCATCCGGATGATGTGTTAACCCATAATCCACGATCTGATTTAAGACCGCTTCCTGGTTTTCCTTTAAACTATAGCCATTTAACTGCTTTCCGATATGCAGATCCGACAGATGAAAAATCTTCATGTTTTCCTCTTTCCTACCCATGCTTTTGGGACATGTAGGTATTCTCGTAGGGTGTTTCTTTTTTCCTGCCCACGATTTTGGGGCCTGTCCAGCTTTATGGGGCATAATGCTATGTCCATGGGCTGTCACCTCCCAGGCATTTTTTATCTTAAATGTTTAAAATACTCTTCCAGCACATGTTTTATATAATAATACCGCCTTGCATAAGAGTTCTCCACCCGGATCAGCTCAAATCCGTGTTCCCGGCATATGGCTTCTTTCCTTTTATCCCGTTTTTTCACGGACTCGTCTGCCAGATGTTCCTTTCCATCCAGTTCAATGGCCAGCACCGGGATCTCTCTGTCACCAAATTCCTTTTCGTACAGGACAAAATCAAACCGGCCGTTATAAAACAGGCCGTCTCCCGTGGTATTTTCTTCAAATACCTGGGATATGGCTACTTCCTTTTTTACGGAGCACTTCCTGTTATCATTTAATATGTTTTCAAGGGCATGATTTAAGCTGGTCAAAAAGGCCCTTTCCGTTTCCGTGCTGTAAGGCTTTACGCCCAGAGCCCTGGAATGGACCTCATCGGGAGTGACTTCACAGTTTCCCTTTGCCTTTACGTATTCCACCAGCTCATATACATCATCCTTTTCCTCTTCCCGGTGAAGCCTGTCTAAGTTTTTTCTGTCTGAAATAATCACAAGCTGTTCCCTTGCCCTTGAGGTGGCCACATTGATCAGCTCCCGGTTGTTTTTAAGCCACTCATAGGTCTTTTCTGTCGTCTGGTCCGTTAGAGCCAGGGAAAACAGGATAATATCCTTTTCATCACCCTGAAAGGCATGGACCGTTCCGCAGCTTACGTCATGGATCCCATTTTCAGCCAGCATTTCGCTGATACATTCTTTTTGATTGGTAAAGGGCGTTATGATACCGATTTTCCGGTCAGGAAAGGCTTTTACATATTCTACGATAGTTTCCGCCTCCTTAGGCGCCGTATTCTTGTAATCCGTCCGGTTGTCCCGGACATCCATAAAGACCAGAGGATTTTCCGACTGGACCCTGCTGTCTATATTCAGCCGGTTGTTATAATATTTCATGTTATTGAACTGAATGATCTGTTTGCTGCAGCGGTAATGATGACGAAGCAGGATCTCGTCGCTGACGGAATCATTGGCAAGAAATGCCTTGTATATGGAATTTTTGCAGTAATCATATTCATCAGGAACCATATACCGCTTCTTTAAGATGTCATTGTCCTTTTTATCCAGAAGAATCACCGGGTTTAGCTGCTGGGGATCGCCTACCAGCATTAAATTCTCCCCCCGGATAATGGGAACCAGGGAAAGGGCCGTGTTGCACTGGCTGGCTTCATCCATTACCACCAGATCAAAATACGGCTCCGGATGCCCGATCTTGTGGGATGAAATGCAGGTAGAAGCCACCACGGGAAAGATGCGGAGAAATTTCCTTACATTTTCAGGATTTCCCAGATATTCATTAAAGGCTTTCACCTGATCCGCCTTGTCCTTCATCTCCACAATATTCCAAAGGTCTTCGTTCTTAGGCTCTCCAAGGCGTTTTAAATATTTCACAGAAGTGAAATAAAGATATTTTTTAAACTCCTCTTCCTCATCGTCAAGAAGAGCCAGAGCCTGTTCCTCGGTCACCTCTCCGATTTTTGCCAGCCTTTCCTTCACCCGTTCCAACTGGCGTCCCTGAAGATCTGTCTGAAAGGTCAAATGTTTATTGGCAGCCATCATACATTCAATGGCTTCCTTTTGTTCCCTTAAAGCCAGAATCTCCTCATGCCTTTTAAGAAGAGTGGTCAACTGCTTCATGCGTTTTGCCTTATCGTCCCTGTTCTTTTCCAGAGTGTTTTCAAAGACCTTCCATTTCTTTACCTGCTCATAAAGCTCTTTCATATAAGAAAGGGCCTCAGATACCCTTTCATCGCTGCCCAGACGGATGACAGGAAAAGGGATGAGGCCGCTTCCTTTGTAGGAAATGGACCGGAGGTCCTTTACCACAGTATCAATGGGATGATTATTATAGGAAGTGAGAAGCACCGTTTTTTCATTAAAAAATGCCGTCACAATGGTATTAACAATAGAGTAAGATTTCCCGGTCCCGGGAGGGCCCTGGACATAGGTCACCGGATATTTCACGGCATTATGGATGGCAAGAAGCTGGTCTAGGTTAGCCCGGCGCTGCAGTAAGGTAATGGGATAATCCTTTCTTCTGTCTGCCTTGGCGGTGAGGTTTCCAAAAAAGGCCCTGACCGGATAGGTTGCCCGGTCCTCCTCAAACATGGTGAGTATGCCGCCGTATTCGTAGTTTAAATCCACCTTCACCTCAGATTCCAGGGCAATGAGATAGGGCCTGTCATCCACTCCTCCCGCAGCATGGCTGCTGCTTATGATCCGGTCTTTTATAAGCTCCTGGTTTTTTTCAAAATCCTCCAGAAGCTCATATTCGGAAGGATCCAGAAACTTGCGGATGCTCTGGCATTCTCCGCCGACGGTAAATTCCCTGCATATGGTGATCTCTTTTGCCGGTTTCAGCACACGCCGCTTTACATCCAGAAAAAGCCGTTTGTATGCTAAAACATACAGGGCCTCCCGCTGCCGCCCTTTCCCCTTAACCACAATGCTTAAGACATTCATGGAAAGCTGGCGCAGCTTCCAGTTTTTCCTGCTTCCTGTTCCCGCCGCCTCTTCCTGGAAACGATTCACAATCTCTTTAAACTGCTGGTCACTTAAGAGATACTCCCCCTGGGTCAGACATTCCCCATCTAAATGATGAATGAGAGCATAATCACTTTGATAAGGTCTTGTGTCCAGACGACTGCAATCCGTCAAATAATCCAGTATCTTTAAATTCACAGAGGAGGCAAAGAGATTCCGGTACTTTTCAGGATTTTCACTGATATCCCGGACAAGGAACGGATTTCCCTCATAATAGGAACCGTCCACCACAGAAGAAGATAAGATGGAGTCCACATAAATATACGGAAATTTATCCACTGTAAACAAGGAAAGATGAAATCCCTCCACCTCCAGGGTCTTGTTCTTTGGGTCAATGCCGTGAACGGCAATCCAGTATTTGGTTATCTCATCCTTTTTATTTCTATATTCAATGCTTAGCCACTTACTTTCATGGACTGCTCTGAAAATGTTTCTGGCCGTCTGCTCCATAAAAATTCATCCTTTGCTCATTGTGCCTGTGATCCGTTTTTTTAATCATACCATAATTCTAAAGCCCTGAACAGGGAGCGACAAGAGGTTATTGCAGCAGACAGGAGCGGTCCATTTGGAAAATAGAAGAAACAATTACAGGAAAACCTCCAAAAAACTTTTCCCATACTTCTCAAATTTAAATTCTCCGTCTCCGGATACTGACAGCGCCTCTTCCTTTGTCTTTGGTCTTCTTACGGATATATGTACCAGAGTTTTGTCAAAAAATACGATATAGGGCGACACCTAAGCCATATAATATTTTCTAAAAATGGTATGGGATTTTTTTGAATTACGATTTCGGCAGTTTCCGACAAATGGGCATAGTTAGACTGGTATTGATTTGTGACCGGATTATAATGTGCGCTGTAATTACTTTTTCTTTTGTCTTCCATGGTGTCATTTCCTTTCCCATGCAGGTAATCTGAGGATCGGTGACAAAAATGTTTTATATTTTTAAATAACTCCACTCAATATTAGTACGTTTCAGGTACGATTAAATCAAAGAAAAAGTATCAGGGTGGTTTTTGCTTTATACTAATGGCTGATCAAATAAATGAATGTCAGTAGCGCTAACAAAAATAGTCCGAACTGCATCAAGTCACTAAAACTGAATTTGTTCTTTATAAGCACCACCCCCATTTTATGTAGAATGAAGGTCAAGCTACCCTGTAACACGTTTGTTCCATGTATATATTCTATCACTACCCTTACATTGTATCAACTATCCGTTCATAAGTTCTATAATTTCATATAACGCAAACTTATGTTGTGTTTTTTCAATATGTGCTATTCTATTTACGTCAAATACTCTATTCGTGGATTGAAAGACATTTTATGAAATTTGTGACTCTGTTTTAAAAAGGCAGTTGCTTGCAAAAACAAGCAGCCGCCTTTCTCATTTACCTACATTTTTTCAATCTCCGTTTACTAATCCGCTTTTAACCTCAATTTCAAATTCTACGCCTTTGTCCTTCCATCATTTAAGCGTAATTCCTTCACACAGGCTAAAATCAGCTCTCCATACGCCATCATCTCCAGGTCCCCTGAACGTGAGAATATCAATGAGGTCTTCACAAACCTCTTTTGCTGCACAACCGTATTACTTTACAGCCTGGTTTAAACAGTTAAAACCGCACCCGGTTTCTGCCTTCTTTTTTAGCCTGATACAGAAGACGGTCAGCGTTTTCAAGAAAGCTTTCCAGTTGTTCGTATTGATATGGAATCGTGCAGATTGCACTAATGCTGGAAGTTATCCTTGTAATTTCATTAGAATTACTCCTGAGCACTTCCAAAGCCTCGATTCTTGAACGTATTTTCTCTGCAATTAATAATAATTCTTCCTGACTGGTTTCCGGTATGAGAACAGCAAATTCTTCTCCGCCCCAACGGCAGGGTAAGTCAGTAGAACGGTTTAAAGTCTTTTTCAAAACCCCTGCCACAGCTTTTAGCATGGTATCTCCCTGCCTGTGGCCATATGTATCATTGTAATTTTTAAAGTTATCCAAATCCAGCAGCAGCAACCCGATGGTAGTCTTTTTCCGTAATGCCCGCTGCCATTCATATTCCATATGATAATCAAACTTACGGCGGTTCGCAAGGTCGGTCAATGCGTCGTAAAAACTAAGTTTTTCGATAGTGAGCATTTGTTCTACGATTTTAATATGAATTTTTACACGCGCATTCACTAAAACTTTGTTAAAAGGTTTCCGTACATAGTCCACCGCACCTAAATGCAGTGCTTTCTCCTCAGCCACATCGCTATCCAACCCTGTGATAACGATAATGGGAATGTTCTGAGTGGATTGGTCTTCTTTCAGTTTCTTTAGGATATCGAACCCGTTTGTATCCGGTAGTATGATATCAAGCAAAATTAGATGAGGCCGAAATCGCTTGACAATTTGCAGTGCTTCTTTGCCAGTCGAGACAACGTTGACGTTATATGTATCTTGTAAGGCATCCACCAACATCTTCTGGCCTATTTTTCCATCCTCGACAATGAGTATTTTATATACAGTTTTACCTTCCATTATAATCCTCCTGTGTTATGGTCGAACAAAATGGCCAGAAACAGCCAATGTGCGAATGCTCATAAAAATACTGGCGGCTGCTATTTGAATGCCGTCCATTTAGTCATGTACATTGGCAGAACTTATGTTTTACAATTTTACCCTGTGGCATTTATATTGTCAAGATAAGCTTATCCTTATTACGCCTCTTTTCGCAGGAATTACGTAAAATGTTCGCTCTGCCGCCTTAATGATCAGACGTTCTTTTATCTGTCTTGGTTTTCGTGGACCATTTCTATTTATCCAGCCAGCCTGACCGGCAAGCTTTCAACCATCTCAAAAACCACCACTCGATTCCTTCACACAGACTAAAAACCGCTCCCCGTACTTCTCGTACTTAAATTCCCCCACCCCGGATACTGACAGCATTTCTTCTTTTGTCTTCGGCTTCACCATACACATATGCACCAATGTCTTATCCGAGAAAACAATATAAGGCGGCACCTTTTCCTCTTTGGCAATCTCCATACGAAGTGCCCGCAAAGCCTCAAACAGCTCTTCCTCTTTTTCGGAAAGACTAGCACTGGATGCCGCTGACATTTTGCTTTTCTTTGATTTCTTCTCTTCCTTTATTTTCGCCGTATGCTCCTGTTCTTTTGCCATTTTCATGACAATTGACTCGCCATCCCCTAAAACTGCCTTTGACTTTTCGGTTAGTTTTACAATCGCATACTCGTCATTTGTGACTGACAGGAATTCATTCAGCATCAAATAATTTATGACCTGCCTAAGCTTGTAAGCAGGCACCTTTGCCAACGCTCCATAATAAGCATTCTGATCCATCCGGTAGTTCCGAATTTTCGCAGTATTAGCTCCATGAACTGTATCAATAATCACATTCACACCATACCGCTGACGGCAAGATTCCACACAGCCTGTCAGTCCCTTTGCAATATCCGTCACATCCACTGTCTCGAACTGGCTTAAACAGTTAGAACAATTCCCGCAGTAATTCTCCCCATACTCCCCAAAATACCGAAGGATGTAATCCCTGAGACACTCATTGGTAAAGGAATAAAAGGTCATCTTCCTAAGCCGCTCACGGTCCCGTTCCATAACCATTTGGTGGGTAAGAGAATCCAGCTCCTGATTGTCCTGGTTGTTGTCGATAAACATCTGATTGGTCACCACGTCCTGGCCGCTGTACAGGAGAATGCATTCTCCCGGTTCCCCGTCCCTGGCGCACCGGCCTACCTCCTGATAGTAAGATTCCAGATTCTTAGGCATGTTGTAATGGATGACAAACCGCACATTGGATTTATCGATCCCCATGCCAAAGGCATTGGTTGCCACCATGATCTGGCTTCTGTCGTAGATAAAATCATCCTGGTTCTTCCGCCGTTCTTCATCCCTTAGCCCTGCATGGTACCTGGTGGCCGAAAATCCTTCCTGATTTAACCGGTCACATACCTCTTCCACCAGCTTCCTTGTCAGACAGTAAATGATCCCGCACTGATCGGGATGGCACTCCACATAGTTCTTTAAGGTGGCATACTTATCCTTGGGAGACTGGACACCCAGATAGAGATTGGGCCTGTCATATCCCGTAGACACCACAGAAGGCTCCCGGAGCATAAGGATATCGATCACATCATCCCTGACCTCTTTTGTAGCGGTTGCTGTAAAAGCACTGATAACCGGACGCTTGGGCAGCCTGTCAATAAAATCTACGATTTTTAAATAGCTGGGCCTGAAATCCTGTCCCCACTGGGATACACAATGAGCCTCATCCACGGCTACCATGGAAATGTTTGTGTGCAACGCAAAATCCAGAAATTCATCCGTTACAAGACGCTCCGGTGCTACATAAATAATGGGATACCGCCCTTCCCGCGCATAGGCCAGGGCCTTATAATACTGACTTGCAGTCAAAGAACTGTTAAGATATGCGGCATGAATGCCTGCCTGATTGAGAGTTGTTACCTGATCCTTCATAAGGGAAATCAGAGGGGAGATGACCAGTGTGATCCCTTCCATCATAAGGGCCGGAATCTGGAAACACAGGGACTTTCCCGAACCGGTGGGCATGATTCCAAGGGCATCCCTTCCAGCCAAAATACTGTCAATTAGTATTTCCTGCCCTTCCCGAAAACTGTCGTAACCGAAATAATGCTTTAATACTTGAATTTTATCCATATAACGTTTGTTTCTGCTCCTTATCCTTTGTTTTTTCCATTATACCATTTTTACTGGAAATATGCCACTGGCTTTCTTTTATTGGGTGCAGTTTTTAGTCTTTTTTTATAAATCCCGAAAATTGCAGTTGAGAACTGATTCCCGGTTCCGGTCCCGGATTGGAATCGGCCTTATGATTGCATTGACCAGAAAAGCTGATTTCCGGTATGGTAAGGCTCAGTCATCTGTATATTGTATTTTTATAACGGTTTTTAAAACTTGCCGGAAATGCGAAATAGCGCTGGCTTTTCCCAAACGATCATAATATAATTACTTATGCATTCCATTGCATCATGTATTTTATCATTACAACTAGGAGAATAACTTTGAAAACTAATATTGGATTGTACCTGGCTTTGTTTTTTGGCGTCTTTTCCCTTTCCACTTCCGCAATTTTCGTGCGCTTGGCAAATGCCCCATCCGCCATAACCGCATTTTTTCGGTTATTTTTTGCTTCATTGATCCTTTTGCCATTTTTACTTGCCAGTAAGCAAAATAAGCGTCAATTGCTGTCTCTATCGAAAAAGCAATGGGCACTTGGGATTTTGTCAGGACTGCTTTTATCCGCCCATTATATGCTGTGGTTTGAATCCCTGAGACATACGTCGGTGGCAAGCTCAACCGTTATTGTAACATTGCAGCCCCTTTTCTCCATTGCCATCGGATACATTTTTCTAAAAGAACGGTTCCATAAGCTGGCAATCGGAGGATGCCTGATGGCCATTGCCGGCTGTTTTATGATAGGATGGGGAGATTTTCAAATAAGCTCCCAGGCCCTGTTTGGGGATCTGTTGGCATTCTTGGCGGCAGGTATTATCAGCGTCTACTTTTTTATCGGCCAGGCAATAAGAAAGGAATTATCCGCGGTTCCATATTCCGTCATAAGCTATTTAAGCAGTTCCGTTTTCCTGGGAGGCTATGCCATGATAGAGCGCAGCTCATTTACCGGCTACTCCGCTGCCACCTGGATGGCCTTTGGGGGATTAGCGCTTATTTCAACTGTTTTTGGACAATTTATTTTTAATTGGCTGTTAAAGTGGATTCCTGCAACAGTTATATCCATGAGCATTTTAGGGGAAACCATAGGCACATGTATTCTGGCCTATTTTATTTTAAATGAAGCACTTTCCCTTCAACAGGGGCTGGGGATAACAACGATTTTGTTAGGATTGATGCTCTTTTTCCTCAGCCCGGCAATACATAGGGATCGGTGACAGATTGTATCAATTATGAAATGAAGTATAATGGAAGAAGTAAATTTAAATTGCAGCCGAATATATGGACATCAGCTTTTCAGCCGCAGTTTAGCTTCTTCCATTTTCTGATTTTACTTCTAAAGGACTTAAAGGGCGCGACCGTATTGATGTGGATCCATTTCCAGACCGGCCAGTTGGAAGGGGTTGAAGCCGCCCACCTTCTGCCTCCGGGCTGAAAAATCTCGGCATCAATGTAACCTTCCGTCAAATCCACGATCTTCTCCACCGTTTCCTCAAACATGCCGCATAATTCCTGTAAACTGCATTTTTCGTATTGCCTGTAAAAGTTCTCATACAATCCGCCCAGATTGTTCCACTTATAATCAGGATGAGGGGTGATAACTGTATTTCCCTGCTGCTCCTGCTCCTCCCATTGAAGAAGGAGGTTAAGCCACCCTAATTGATAGGCCACCATCTGTGCAGGCGTTCTGTCCACGCCGTCAATTGATTTGTCCTTGTCAGCTTCCCGGACGAGGGAAAATTCATCAATGAACAGCTTCGCCCGATTTGAGATTTCATCTATCAATTCCTGCTTATCTTTATATTCCGTCATATGACACCTTCCTTTCCTATTCTTATCTTCTATTACTGCCGGCCGGTGATCATGCCTGTATAAGCCCACGGAAAATCAGTAGGGCTGATTTTCTTCCTTTATTTATGGGTTTTTCAGATGACCGCAGCCTTTAGCAAATCAGTACTGGACAGCAAAAGGAGGATTTCCGCCATAAAGGTATCATGGAATCCATAAAAATCAGGAAAATCACCGTGAAAAACAGAGTAGCTGATAAATGCATATATCTCCACCCTGACGAATTTGCAAGGTCCTGATTGCCCCCTGGTCTCTCACTTGGCCGCCTGTGGTTTCATTTTCATTATTCAAATTTATTCCGACTTCATATCTATGTCCAGTTTCTTTATTTCTTCATCCAAATGCCTGCTATACTTTTCCACAAAGCGAAGCATACTGTCAAATTGTTCCTCGGTTACCTGCTCAAATATGGCTTTATCCCGCTCTTGAAACTCTTTGTGCAATTCCTCATGGAGGTTATAAACTCTTTGCCCTTGTTCCGTAAGCCGGAAATAGATTTCCTTCTTATTATCTGGTTTCTGATAGCTTTCAATGATCCCCTTTTTTATGAGCTTTTTTGCCATCTTGCTTATGGCGCCCCTGGTCATATAAAAGGACTCCGCAAGTTTTGTCACGTTGGAATCTGCATTTCTTCCAATGTGTTCGATGTAATGTACCTCGGAAGACTTAAAACCTTTAAGGCTGTTTTCCATCTTAATCTTATTAAGCCAAGACATTTTATTAACTAGTTCCCTGAAACCCATTATGACCTGTTCTTCTTTGTTCATGACCAGTCCTCCCACCTATTGATGCATTAATAACATTATAATGATTTTTTGTTTCTATTACAACAATATTAAAATAATTATTTCAGGAATTGAGCCATGCATGAAAAAAGTGAACTGAAAGCATGAATGCCCTGACTCACATACACCCAAACCCAGGCCGTGACTCTGGAAATAGTATCCGCCTACATCAATCAATTTTATTTTAATGTTCATTTCTACATTTCCATGATATACTTTGAAATATTACATATAAGGCGGTGATAGAATGATTTTTCAGATCAGCATATTTGCGTTAATAACCTGTTTTTACATTGGGTATTTTATGAAACAGATCCTTCTTCGAAAAAAAGGCATTCATACAAACCGGCTGGCAAAGGGCCGCAAGCCTCCTAAAACGGCTGCAATAGAAACGGCTCTCCTTGCAGCTACCTACGGCATTGCAGTCATTCAGTACGCAAGCGTTTTCTTTTCCCGTTTCATGCTTACTCTTTCATTCCCTGCAACTGTGCGGTGGGCAGGAATCGCGGTCACGGGAGGCGGAGTCATTTTCTTTGTGCTGGCTATTACCTCCATGGGGGCTAGCTGGCGCGCAGGTGTGGACGAAACCCAAAAGACTGCCATTGTCACAAGGGGGATTTACAAAGTCAGCAGGAATCCGGCTTTTGCAGGCTTTGATATGCTGTATATTGGTTCTGTGCTTGCCCTGCCAAACGCCATCCTTCTCGTTGCGGCGGTCATTGGCATCCTGCTGCTGCATTTTCAGATTTTAGAGGAAGAAAAATACTTGCCTCGTGCCTTTGGGGATGAGTATTTGCGGTACAGGAGCAGAACGCCCCGGTATTTTCTGTTTTTCTAACCTTTCCTTGAAGCAATGAAACCGGTCAAAAGGATTCATTAATAACTGGGAGATGCAACTGCTTCTATATACATCCCTGCGCCCCAGCCTTGAGGGATCTGAACCTCCAAAAGTTTGTGAAGTATACTGGTTGGTCATCATTACTGCTGCCGATCTCATACATACCAGCATATACGTCCGAAATCCGGCCGGCTGCTTCCAAACTTCTCTCTCCATTCCCAGAATGCGCCTATGATCAGGGCCAGGCCTATACGCAACGTAATTGTGACCGCATTCAGTTCCTGAAAATCACCTGCGTTCAGCCTACGAGTCACCATCCACACTCACTACAGAAAATCCTTTTCCTTCCAACAGTTCTTTGCAGTCAGAATCCAAATGCATGCAAAACACTCTTTTTCTCATCTCACGAGGAATACATGCCTCCAGTTTACTATAATGGCAGTGGGTCGGGTGATCGGAATCATGAGTGCTTGTATCATGATAAATGGTTTTGATTTCTCCCTTTAAAAAATCCTCCAATAAGCTTGGGGGCAATTGAGAGGAATCCCCGCTGTAAAAAACTTTTTCCCCATGTACTTCTATGATATAGCCAAAGCACTCCATATTGTCCACATGCTCTACAGGAATGGCATCAAATTTTACACTGCCACCATCATAGGCCTCTTGATAACGGTAATATTCCCTTCTGATCCCCATGAGGCTTAACAGCTCAACAATGGTGTGTTTGGGATAAATAACGGTAACCTGCTTTTTATTTACCATGCAATAATTATAAGAAACCAAAGAAGCCAGGCTGCCCACGTGATCCGCGTGAAGGTGTGTAATCACAATGTAAATTTCCCTGTATTGTTCAAAATCAACCAATGGAAGCAATGCCTCAAATACGCTTTCTCCGCAATCAATTAAATAGAGGTCATTGTTTAATTCAAAATATGCACTGGTATTTTTATATTGAGGACAAAACGCCGATCCACTGCCCAAAAAATGTAATTCCATCGTCCTCTCCTCCTACTCCTTGATGCCTGCGCTGACAAAGCTGCTCATAAACTGCCTCTGCAGGATGAAAAAGGCTATTAATAACGGCAGTATGATAATTAATGTGGCTGCGCAGACATTTGCCCACTGCATATTTGCCTCCTTGGACTTTGCAAAAATAGCCAGCCCCACCGTCAGGGTGCGGTTTGCAGGAGAATTTGTCACGATCAGCGGCCACAAATAGTTGTTCCAATGATAACTGACCGAAATGACCGCAAATGACATGTATGCCGGCTTTGCGCATGGCATATATACCTGCCAGATGGTCTGCCAGATATTTGCACCGTCAATTCTTGCCGCTTCAGATAAGGCCCTGGGTATTGTCTTAAAGTGCTGCCTTAAAAGGAAGATTGCCAGAGCACTTCCATAGAACGGCAGCATGATGCCCAGCTTTGTGTCCGTAAGTCCCAGCTCCGACAAGGTCATAAAGTTAGGCGTAATAAGTACATCATTAGGTATAATGATCTGCATGAAAATCACTGCCATCACCAGATACTGCCCTTTAAACTCCATGACCCCAAGAGCATATCCGGCCAGGGTGGATGTAACAAACTGAATACAAAATGTTACTGCAACAAGGATGAGCGTATTTAAATAATACCTGCCAAAGGGTATGGCATTCCACACATACTTAATATTGCCCAATGTAAACCTGGTATTGGGAAAGAAAGTCATTTTAAATGTAGGTTCCGTCAAAGCTGTACACACAAGCCAGAACAGAGGAGTCAGCCACGCGGCTGCCAGCAGCACGGATCCTATGGATATTAATAGTTTTTTCAAGTTCTTCATAACCTTCTCCCCTCTAATTATAATGAATCTTCTTATCCTGGCTTATAAATCTCGGCAGTGACACAATTAGCAGCAATACAAGCATGATAACCGTCAGTGCGGAAGACACACCATAATTAAAATTGGTAAAGCCCTGCTGGTAAATGTAGTAAAGAAGAAGTGTGCTGGCATTGTTTGGGGCTCCTTCTGTCATGATCACAACATGATCCACAAGCTTAAAGCTATTGGTAAATGCGATGGTCGATACGAATAGAAATGTAGGCGCCAGCAATGGCAGGGTGATCTTTTTAAAGATTTTAAAACTTCCTGCCCCGTCGATCTTTGCAGCCTCCATGACCTCCGCTGATATGCTCTGGATCCCGGACAGGAAAAATACCATTAAATATCCGGCCTCCTTCCATACGTACATCACCGCCATGGCAGGCAGCACCGTACTCTTCTTAGACAGGATATTCATGGGCCGAACCCCCATGCTTATGAGCATCTGATCGAACAATCCGTTCTTTGCCATATAGATGAACATCCAGACACTGGCTATGGCTATCATAGGCATTACAACCGGATAAAAGAAGGAGGTTCTTACAAAACCCATTGTCCGGCTCCTTCTATTCACCAGAACAGCAAGGCCCAATCCCACGGCCATGCTGGGCAATACAGTAATCAGCGCAAAAAAGACCGTATTTCCCATTACCTTCCAAAACAGCTTTGATGAAAACAGTTTTCCATAGTTTTCCAGCCCAATAAGCTCCGGTGCCGCCATTCCCATCTTGTATTTCATAAGGCTTAAATACAGGCTCCTGAATACAGGATACACTGTAAAAACCAGCATGAACGCCAATGCCGGCGCAGCAAGCATCCACGCCGTGAAATTATGATTAAATTCCTTTCTCTTTTTTAAATCACGATTCATCGATCCATCCCCCTTCTTTAAAGAAAGGGGTTTGCAAGCTGCAATCCCCTTCCGGTTTCTATATTATTGAAAATCTGCCAAGACTTCCTCCGCTTCCTCCTGGGCCTGATCGAGAGCTTCCTGTGCCGTCATATCTCCCACTACTGCCGCCTGGATGTTATCATTTAAAATTCTCCATATTTCTGCTGCATTATATGTAGTCAGCTCCGGTTTCGCATATGGAAGCTGCTCATAAGCGATGGAGGCCTGAGGAACCTTTGCGTAATAATCCTTAATCAGATCCGTATCATAGCAAGACTGTCTTGTAGCTACGTAACCCGTATCCAGACTCCACTGGGCAGCCCTTTCCGTAGAAGCAGCAAACTTGATGAATTTCCACGCTGCATCCCCACGCTCTTTTGAAATGCCGTTTGAGATATAGAAATTTCCGCCGCCTGTGGGAGCCGCATCCCGTGTATGTCCCGGCAGGAATGCCGTACCAAACTCAAACTTGGCGTTGCCGTTGATATTGGCCATATTTCCGGTGGTATGATAGATCATAGCCACTTCCCCTGCCAGGAACTGTGTGGGCAGATCAGTCCACTGTACAATCCCTTCCGCCATGCATTTGTACTTATTCTGCAGATCCAGCCAATACTGAAGGGCCTCTACATTTTCAGGGGTATTAAAGTAAACGGTTTTGCCATCCTCACTCATAAGGTTTTTGCCGTCGGTACTGTTCTGTAACGCAAAGCCTGTAAACGTCCACTGGGCAGAACCGGAGTTCAAAGCAATGCCCACGCCATAATGGTCGCTGTTTGTCAGTTTCACCCCATAATCCGCCAACTCTTCCCAGGTTTTCGGCGGCTTCTCCGGATCAAGTCCGGCTTCCTTGAACAAATCTTTGTTATAATAGAGGATCTCCGTACTTCTCTGGAAGGGAATGGAATAAATCGCTCCATCCACATAGGAGTCTTCCATAAAACCGGACAGAAAATCTGCAATGAATGCTTTTCCTTCTTCTCCGTCTGCTGCAATAAATTCATCCAGCGGCATGGCCATACCTGTAGACGCCATGGTAAATCTCTGAGTCGCCAGACTAACAAACACATCCGGCGGAGTTCCTCCCTGTACGGCCGTCTGGATTTTCGTAACAGTGTCATCATAATTTCCTGTATAAACCGGTTCAACAACAATATTGGGATTTTCCAAGTTAAAGTCCGTGCAGATCTTCTCAATAAGCTGTGCTGCCGATCCGCCTACGTTGACCGGATAGTAGAAGGTCAGGTGCAATGCCTCCCCCGCAGCTCCCTGGGTCTCTGTTTTTGCAGAATCTGTATCCGCCAAAGCTGATTCAGCCTTTGTTTCTGCTTGCTCTGCCTTTGCTGCACCCGTTGAATTGCCTCCGCAGCCAGCCAATACACCTGCTGCTGCCATGACCATTGCCAATGTGGTTGCAGATAAATGCTTCATTTTTTTCAAAACAACCCCTCCTTAAATTCAACAATCGATGGTTACATGGATAGTCTATCACTACAATTGAAACGTGTCAATATTATTTTTATATATTTTATACAATAAATTAACTAATATATGCGCTTTAATGTTTGTTTTTCACATTAATAAACAGGTTTTATTTTTTATTTTATGTGATATACTATAGATAAACCATTTGTCTTTGGTAAATTATGGAGGTATTTTATGGTTACTATTAAAGATATTGCCAGGGCCGCCGGTGTTGCTCAGGGAACCGTTTCAAATGTTCTGAATGAAAAAGGCAACGTCAGCAGCGAAAAAATAAAACAGGTAATGGATGCAGCCGCATCTCTTGGATATATCCCCAACGAAAGAGCCAAATTACTGCGCAAGGGGCGCTCCGACTTATTAGCCGTAATTCTCCCAAACCTGCGCTCCAAACAATACATCGATTTCTTTATGAGCTTTAAGGCTTACGCCGAAAATCATAATTATTCCGTATGCCAGTATCTCACCAACGACGATCACCTGGAGGCTGAGGTCAATGCCTTACAGGATATACGTTCCCTCATGCCTGCCGGAATTGCTTCCTTCACCTCCTTTACCTCTCAGTCAGACTCTATCCCCTATCAGGATGGGAAAGGAAAGATCAGGGAAAATATCATTTTCATTGAGCGGGATCCTGAT
Organism: Lacrimispora brassicae; assembly: GCF_054772055.1. Taxonomy (NCBI): domain Bacteria; kingdom Bacillati; phylum Bacillota; class Clostridia; order Lachnospirales; family Lachnospiraceae; genus Lacrimispora; species Lacrimispora brassicae. The sequence continues at coordinate 90,609 of NZ_BRYH01000026.1, forward strand.
ATACCCTGTAAATATATTGGATTTGATTATGGACAGGCAGGAAAGGAATTAGCCAGGAAGGCTCTGGAAAAGAAATATACGAATATCTGTATTTTGACCGGCAGTCTGCGGCTGTCAAATGAGCTGGCATTTTATGACGGCTTTATGGACACGATGAAGCACTCCTCCTGTTCCGTGTATCACATACAAACGGACTCATACAGAAAACTGCAGAACATCATGCAGATCTTCCATGATTCCCCGCCCCAGGCCATTTTTATATCCAATTACGGTTTTGCTGAATCTGTAAAAGATATACATAATACCTTTTACCCGGAACTCAGCTTAAATATATACACCGCTTCTCCTGTGTTTACAATGCCTGAAAATGACTTTGAAAAATACGAACTGAATTACCGCCAGTTGGGAAAAATCGCCGCAGAAACCCTTATCAAAAACATTCATCCAGGTAAATATCCAGAAAAAAGAATTTTAGAAAATTCAGGCTTCCGTGATTGGTTTTCAAATATTATATACAGCGATGACAAAGCACCTTTAAATATCCTGACCCTTGACACCCCCAGTGCTTACACCCTTCGCAGCCTTTCCCGCCTGTATACGCAAAAAACCGGGATACCTGTTAACATTACCATTTATTCCTACGATGAAATCTATGAAGCTTTTACAAATATGCCAAAGGATTCCGTATTCGATATCCTGCGTCTGGATGTTACCTGGTTATCCTGGTTTGCGGAAAAAATATTACAGCCATTAGATGAAATCGATCCGTCGGTCTCCCAGTGTCTCAATGAATTTATTGACGGCACCATTGAACCGTATTCAATGATCAACGGACATGTTTACGCTTTGCCTACCTCCCCAAGTATGCAGCTTTTGTTTTACAGAAAGGATTTGTTTAACGACCCTATTTACCGCCGCATGTACTTTGAAAAATACCGGGAAGAACTGCTTCCGCCGGATACTTTTGATAAATTCAACCAGATTGCCGGATTTTTCACTAAATCCCTGAACCCAACCTCCCCTGTGGATTATGGGGCCACTCTCACACTGGGTTCCACCGGAGTTGCCGGCTCTGAATTTTTAGCCCGCTTTTTCAGTTATCAGGATAACTTATATGACGAGCACTACAATGTGATCCTTAATTCCCCGGCTGCGGTCCGGGCATTGGAACAGCTTGTGGAGATACGCAATTATTCCAGCCCAAAGTATAATTCCTGGTGGACCAATACCGCCACCTCCTTTGCCGGCGGAAACATTGCCATGACCCTGCTCTACAGCAACTATGCTTCCGACCTGCTCAGTTCTACTTCTAAGGTTGTGGGAAATATCGGCTATGCTCTGGTTCCCGGGGGTAACCCTGTCATCGGCGGCGGAACTCTTGGCGTTTCAAAATACAGCCGCCGGGCCAGCGAGGCCTTGTCCTTTATCCGATGGATATGCAGTGAAACAATCGCGTCAGCCGAGACACTGTTGGGAAGCGTTTCTCCCTGTAAAAAATCCTATGAAAATTACGAAATCGTCAATTCTTATCCATGGCTGAATTATGCAAAGGACTGCTTTGTGATGGCCAAAGGACGGCGGGTGCCTGAGTTGTCCGGTTTTCCATTTGACGAACGCCGCTTTTTGAGCATTATTGGTATGGCGGTGAAAAACACTTACAGCAATGTTCAATCGCCTGCCGCTGCATTGGATTATGCGCAGAAGATGTATGAGGAACAGTTTTTAAACAGAAATGTGTGATTTGTATCGTGACAAGATATAAGGAATGGGATTTAAAAAATATCTTATGAAGGACTCTTCATGTATGGATATGGAAACAGAATTACAGATTAAGAAAGCCAATGCCATTCATATACTCCTTGATATTTACACCCATCTTTGCTATAATCGTCCAAGGGAATGAAGTTCTCCCTGTGCTGTTAAAAGCCGAACCGCTTATTAAGCTGATGACTTCTGCGATTATTTCATTGCAGAAGTGTCAGCTTTTTTGCATTTCTGCACAAAGGAGGATGTATATGCTTTTCAGTCTTGGAATTATGGTTCTTTGCGGCATGATATTAAGCGGAACCATGCAGAAACTAAAACTCCCCGGCCTTGTGGGCATGCTTCTGACCGGTATTGTGTTAGGACCGTATGCGCTGAATTTAATTGCGCCGGAGCTATTGAATGTTTCCGCTGATTTGAGGGAAATTGCCCTGATCGTGATTCTCACAAGGGCGGGACTTGCGCTGGATATTAAGGATTTGAAAAAGGTCGGCCGCCCGGCAATCCTTATGTGCTTTATTCCGGCAACTTTTGAAATAACTGCCACTACTATTTTTGCGCCTATGTTCTTTCCTGTTTCTCATTTGGAAGCAGCTATCATGGGAACCGTACTGGGCGCAGTATCCCCGGCGGTTATTGTACCTAAAATGCTAAAGCTGATGGAAAATGGCTACGGCAGGGCAAAGAGTATTCCGCAGCTTATTATGGCCGGAGCGTCTGTTGACGATATTTACGTGATTGTCCTTTTTACATCATTTATGGGCATGCACGGGGGAAGCAGCTTTGATGTTATAAGCCTTATTAAAATACCAATCGCCATTGCAACAGGCTTGCTGGTGGGCATTTTACTTGGCCTTGCTTTGGTGAAGCTGTTTCAAAAAGTCCACATGCGGGATACCGCCAAGATTTTGATTTTATTAAGCACAGCGTTCCTGCTTGTTTCTCTTGAAACAGCCATGAAACCGTACGTGCCCATGTCCGGCTTGTTGGCTGTCATGGCTTTAGGAGGTACCATCCTGAAGCAGTATGAGGTTTTAGCAAAGCGTCTGTCAGGCAAATTCTCGAAAATCTGGGTGGCCGCCGAATTGATGCTGTTCATATTGGTAGGTGCAACGGTGGATATAAGCTATGGGGCAGAGGCCGGATTTATGGCCGTCGCTCTTATCTTTATCGCCCTGCTGATACGCATATGCGGCGTATTTATCTGTCTTGTGAAAACCCCAATCAGTCCAAAGGAGCGTCTCTTTTGTGCCATTGCCTATTTGCCGAAGGCAACCGTACAGGCGGCAATCGGCGGACTTCCCCTGGCGGCCGGTGTTGCTGCCGGCAATATTATTTTGACGGTTGCGGTTTTAGCCATCTTGATCACTGCCCCCCTTGGAGCCATTGGTGTGGATGGGACTTATAAAAAGCTGCTTACAAGGAATGACGGTCACGGGAACCCCCTTACGCTTGACAAACAATAAGGAAGCCATACCGGTGTAAGGAGATTTCATTGCTGTCAATCAAGAAATCTTACAACTCAGCCACATGCCCGCCGCTCATATGGGTATGTGGCTTTGCTTATCCCTTGGGCAGGCAGAAAACCTGCTATAATTTACAGCAAAAATGAAGTTGTGAAATACTGATTACATTTAGTAAAAGTTTTCAATATGTCCATAAACTTCCGAAACAAAAGAAACTATAATTTCGTTTATCATTCTGACTTTTCTTTTAGTCTTTCTTTAGTCCCTCCTTCGTCTCTCCTTAATTTTTCCTGAATCACGGAATATACGGTCAGATCTTAATCAATACATTAACTAACTCAATGGATTAAATAACTCAATGCATTAGCTAACAGATATTTGTTGCAATTCATTCATCACTGGCACACCATTTATTCTTTAGGTAAGATAACCATATCCCTAAAATCATTAAATTGTTTTTTTATATCCGGGTTTTGGAGAAAAAACTCCATCAGCACCTTTATTTCCAATACCGTCAAATCACCCAGCATGTGTTCAACCAGTTCTGCTTCTTCCAACGGGCGGGGGCTTCTAAGCATTACAAAAAATCTCTCCAAAATATTATGACGTTCCAGCAGATAATTTCCGGCTATTTTTCCCTCATCGGTCAGCAGGATATTTTCAAGATGATCGTACTTCAGATAGCCAAGCTGGGCGAGTTTTGATACCATCTTTGACGCAGATGACGGACGGACATGCAGCCGCTGCGAAAGCCTGTTTATGCGGGTGCAGCTTTCTTCCTGGCATAACCGGTATGCCATTTCAAGATAATCCTCAAGAGCAGGCGTAAGTCTGCTTTCATTTAGTTTTTGCAGTTCATATCCGCGAACGGTATGGAATTCCTGGGGCGGAAGCTGGCTCATTATCGTTCATCCTCTCTTCTTCTGACTTTATATAGTATATTCGTAACACCTGCCGCTTAGGAGTCATAGATTAGTCAAGGGAAACGTTATTTCCCGCCCCTAACAAATGAAACATGGTAAAACTGTGTTTTCACAGGGAAACCACTTGCATTTTCATTTGTTTAGGCATATAATATAATTAAATTTAGGTATGCCTAAATAATGAACTCGAAATTCAAACTACACAATTGGAGAAAATTATGGATATTTATACAAAACGGCTTTTTTGCCGCAAGATACCTACTCTCATAATAACCGCCCTCATCCTGCTGATGGGATGGTTTTTGAAAATTTTTGCGGTATAACAAAACTTTATACTCTTTGAAACAATATCTTTACTTATACAGTCACCCATGCAGTCCGCGGGGTATACATGTTTAAAACGGAGGAAAATAAAATGACACCAAATAAAGAAGATTACTTAAAGGCCATATATAAGCTGGGCGGTATGGAAGAACTGGTAAACAATAAGCAGATTGCAGAGGCTTTGCAGATCGCCCCCGCCTCTGTGACGGAAATGCTGGGAAAACTGAAACGGGAGGGACTTATTCATTATGAACCTTACAAAGGTTCATACCTGACGCCTGAGGGAATTGAAGTTGCCATTTCCCTGGTGCGCGGCCACCGGCTCTGGGAGGTTTTCCTCATGCGTCATCTTGGCTACTCCTGGAGTGAAGCCCACGAGGATGCGGAAATGCTGGAGCACATCACTCCCTCACGCCTGACCGCCCGGCTGGATAAGTTTCTGAATTATCCGGCATATTGCCCTCATGGCAGTGCAATCCCTCATCCTGACGGCCAAATCAACCACGCTCCGCTAGTGACCTTGAACCTGCTTCCTATGGGCAGTGCTTCTCACATACGTCGTGTGAAGGAAGAAAAGGAACTGTTAGACTATCTGCAGGAAAGCGGAATCACCATTGGAAGCTCCATCTGTATTATAGAAACTGCAGCATATGAAGGGCCGCTAACGCTTGACCTGGAAGGCAGGCGTATTCAAATCAGTTATAAGGCCGCCTGTCAAATCTATGTAGACGAGATAGAAGGACTGTGACACAAAATATTTTTTTAGGAGGTTTCTCATGAAGCAAAAAACCAAAGGCCTTCTTGGCATGATCCTGAGTTTCACATTATTGCTGGCGGGCTGTTCTGCTCCGGCAATAAGCACAGACTCTTCAAAAGATAAATTGAACATCGTCGCTACCACCACCATGCTGGCTGATCTGTCCGAAGTCATCGGCGGAGAACGGGTTACGGTAAATGGTCTGATGGGGCCCGGCATTGACCCACACTTGTATCAGGCAAGCGCGGGAGATGTTTCCCTGATGCAGAAAGCGGATGTGGTAGTATATAACGGCCTGCATCTGGAAGGAAAAATGGGAGAAATATTTGAAAACCTGTCCGTTCAGGGGGCAACAGTCATATGCATTGAAAAGGGGTTAGACGAATCTAAGCTTCTGGCATGGGAGGCTGACAGCTCGATCCATGACCCCCATATCTGGTTCGACGTTTCCCTTTGGAAGGATGCTGCAAAAACTGTTGCAAAGGGATTGGCCGAAGCCGATCCCAATGGGAAAGCAGACTATGAAGCGAATCTGGACGCCTACTTAAAGGAGCTGGAAGAAACAGATGCATACATCCGCGGCCGGGCTGCAGAGCTGCCGGAATCACAGCGGGTGCTGGTAACCGCTCACGATGCGTTTCAATACTTCGGTAAAGCCTACGGCTTTGAGGTACGTGGCCTGCAGGGGATCAGCACCGATGCGGAAGCCGGTACAGCCGATATGAGCGATCTGGCCAATTTCATTGTGGAACGGCAGATCAAGGCAATTTTCGTAGAATCCTCGGTGCCGCCGAAAACCATTGAAGCGTTACAGGCTGCGGTAAAAGCAAAGGGCTTTGATGTTGCCATCGGTGGAGAGCTTTATTCCGACTCCCTGGGCGATGCCAGGTCCGGAGACGACTCTTACCTCCTGACCGTCAAAGCAAATATTGACACGATTGTTGATGCCTTAAAGTGACAGGAGGGAAACGTATGGAAAGACAACAAAACTATGCGGTTGAGGTAGAGGATTTAACCGTAGCCTATGACGCCAAGCCCGTTCTTTGGGATATTGATCTGAAAATTCCAAGGGGAAAGCTGATGGCAGTAGTCGGCCCCAACGGAGCCGGTAAAACAACCTTAATAAAAGCAATGCTGGGGCTCTTAAAGCCTGTCACCGGAGCCGTCCGGTTTCTGGACGGAAACGATGATATACGTACCTTGAAAAAACGCATCGGCTATGTACCCCAAAGCGGCAGCGTGGACTGGGATTTCCCGGCCACGGTGCAGGATGTGGTGCTGATGGGCTGCTACGGCAAGTTAGGCTGGATCCGCCGTCCCCGCAAATCAGATATAGAGCTGACAAAACAAATGCTGGCAAAGGTGGGTATGCAGGAGTACGCTTCCCGTCAGATCAGCCAACTCTCCGGAGGCCAGCAGCAGCGGGTTTTCCTGGCCCGTGCCCTGGCCCAGGAAGCGGAGGTCTACTTTATGGATGAACCCTTCAAGGGGGTAGACGCCCAGACGGAACTGGCTATCGTAGCATTGTTGAAAGAGCTGAAGGAGCAGAACAAAACTGTGGTGGTGGTCCATCACGACCTGCAAACGGTACCCGATTACTTTGACTGGGTTACCCTGATCAATCTGCGTGTGGTTGCCAGCGGGCCGGTGGAGGAAGTATTTCATGAAGAAAATCTGAAAAAAACCTACCACAACTCCGGTACGCTTTTAAGGGGTGTGATGTGATGTTTAACAATATTATTTCATTATTTTCCGACTATACATTCCAGACTGTGGCTCTGGGTTCCGCCCTCCTGGGGCTGATCAGCGGAGTATTAGGCAGCTTTGCCGTGCTTCGCAGGCAAAGCCTGCTGGGAGACGGAGTGTCTCACTCCGCCCTTCCCGGCGTGGTAATGGCTTTTGTTCTCCTGGGCAGTAAAAATACAGAAGTTCTGCTGCTGGGTGCCCTTATTTCCGGCTTGCTGGCAACTCTGTTTATTGTCAGTATTGTGCGGCATACCCGCGTGAAATTTGACAGCGCGCTGGCCCTGGTGATGTCGGTATTCTTCGGTTTGGGCCTGGTGCTTCTCACCTACGTGCAGAAGATTCCAAACTCCAATCAGGCAGGGCTGAAACGCTTTATCTTCGGTCAGGCATCTACTCTTTTGAAACGGGATATCATTCTTATGGAGGTCTGCGGCCTTATATTGCTTGTACTGGTGCTGTTGTTCTGGAAGGAGTTTAAGCTTTTGACCTTTGACAGCGATTTTGCCCAGAGTCTTGGCTTTTCCCCAAAGAAACTGAATCTGCTGCTGTCATTTATGATCGTACTGGCAATCATTATGGGATTGCAGACAGTAGGCGTTATTCTCATGAGCGCCATGCTGATTACTCCTGCTGTTGCCGCACGCCAGTGGACAAATAAGCTGTGGGTCATGGTGACCCTCTCAGCCCTTTTCGGAGCCCTGTCCGGTGTCGCAGGAACGGCGGCCAGTTCTCTCATCCCAAAGCTGCCCACAGGCCCGGCCATTGTGGTTTGCGTCAGTATCATTGTAATAATCAGCATTCTGTTTGCCCCGGGTCGCGGTATTCTCCACAGAATATATCAACGGAGAAAAAATAAGATTCTATACAAACTGGAAGGAGGTGTGCCGGATGGCACCGCAAATTGAAATTCAAATCATAGCCGTCATTGTGGCTGTTGCCTGTGCTCTCCCCGGAACGTTTCTGGTACTTCGGAAAATGTCAATGATGTCCGACTCCATCACCCATACGATCCTCCTGGGAATTGTGCTCGCTTTTTTCGGCACCCATGATCTTTCTTCGCCTCTGCTGATTGTTGGGGCAGCGCTGATGGGGGTGGTGACCGTCTGGCTGACGGAGCTGCTGAGCCGGACCCGGCTGCTGGCGGAAGACGCCGCCATTGGCGTGGTATTCCCCTTGCTCTTTTCCGCCGCCATTATCCTGATTACCCGTTATGCAGGCTCGGTTCACCTGGATACTGATTCTGTACTTTTGGGAGAGCTGGCTTTTGCTCCTTTTGACCGTATGGTCATAGGCGGCATGGATATTGGTGCAAAAGCAATTTACACAACAGGGGTGCTGCTGCTGATCAATCTGGCTGTAATCATCATTTTCTTTAAAGAACTTAAAGTGGCAACCTTTGATCCTATGCTGGCCGCCGTGCTGGGCTTTTCACCGGCGCTGGTGCATTACGGACTGATGACGCTGGTATCCCTTACCACTGTGGGAGCCTTTCAGGCAGTAGGATCCGTGCTGGTGGTGGCCTTTATGATCGGCCCTCCGGTGACGGCTTATCTGCTGACGGACGATCTCAAACAAATGCTGATTTTAAGCGGGATCATAGGAGCTGTCAACGGTATCCTGGGTTATCAGGCAGCGGCGCTGTTAGATGTGTCCATCGCAGGCACCATGGCTGTAGTAACCGGATTGGTCTTCTTCCTTGTGTTTGTTTTTGCACCTCACAGAGGACTGATCCGTTCTTTGCTCAGACGCAGGAATCAGAAACTGGAATTCGCTAAAGCAACGCTGCTTTTTCACCTCTCTAATCATGAAAACAGTGAAGAAGAAGATTCAGAGGCTGGCGTTGATACCATAAAGACCCATCTCCACTGGACTGGTGAGTTTACATCGAAAATCATCAAATCCTTAGAACGGGAGGACTGCATTCAGCTATCCGGTGGTCTGGTGAAACTGACGGCTGAAGGACGGTATGCCATCATGCGTAACTATATCACGCTTTTCTCACCATAATGTTTTTTATAAATATCCAGAACCTTATGGAGTATCTCAAAAAGGACCTGTTGGTAAATTCCTTTTATCATAAAATTTTGTCTTCACCCCCGCATAAATGGGTTGAAAATTTTAATCAAAATGGAATTCGTCAACAGGTCCTCTTTGAATCATTCTGCTTCAACACAGTTACTGACCCAAGGTACAAACATTTTAGATATAGAACCGGCTTAATTATGCATATTCTTACTTTTCCAAGCAGCAGCTATGGCCTGCACTGCCACATACATGATTCCTGCGCAGGGCCAGATAATCCATGTCTTTCCCCAATTTCCCGTCAAAAAACTGATGCCAATATACACCGCTGTAATGGTGCACCAATAGATAGGAGACAGGTGTTCTGTCCTCTTCTTTTCCAGCTTTTTCTCTGCCGCGTATTCCCCCTCCTGCAGCAGCATCTGAAAACATCCTTTTTTCTCTCCAGCCAGTACAAATAAAAATACAGCGCAGGCTACTATGATCAGCAGGAAATCTATGCACATAATATATACAAAGTCCGGACTGTCTAGTGCAGCAGCTATCATCAATGGCAAAGGGCAGATAATGCACAGGAAAACACCTGCTACATTACATATTCTATAGGTTCCGTCATACTCTGCCATCCTTTTCCGCACAATCCCTTCCACCCCATATTCCAGGCGAAAGACTTCCTTCTCCAAATATTCATAAGGTTCCATTTTCATTCCATGCATGACGAAAAATACTGTGGCAATTCCAGCTATCAGAAGTAATATGACCACTCCAAATCCTCCTGCCATGCCTTCACTGATAGTTTTATCTCTAAATTCTGATAATCCCCCAAGAAAAATCAAAGTCAACGGAGACAAAATATAAGCCGCTGTAGCCGAAGCCACCTTTTTTGCCCCTGGGATCTTAGCCTCCATGAAATCATTGGCCGTTTCAAGGGTAACCGCCTTGTATCCCTCTTCATTATCAGACTCCAGAGCAATAGCTGCCGGAGCTGCCTCTATCTCTTCTTTTAATAAATAATCCGTACTGACACCGAATACCTGGCTAAGCTTTAAAATTCGCTCCAAATCCGGAATCGATGTTCCAGACTCCCACTTGGATACTGACTGTCTTGATACGCCCATCTGGTAAGCCAGTTCCTCCTGGGACCATCCGGCCTTCTTACGCAATGCAATAATTTTTTCTGCTAAAATCACAATGAACCATCCTCTCAAAATTTATTTATGCCATTCCATCTTCAAGTGCCCTATAGGAAACACCTGTGCTCACCTGTTGATATACGACTGTCTGTATTATAGGATTTTTACCGGTTGACAACTACCAAGTGCGCTGTATAATTTGTCAACCAATGGTTGCAGATTATACTTTGTTATGTTATTAACGGGTTCTCAAGCATATGTGCGATGAAAAGATAGAAAATCTTTAGGGAAAAGTCAGATGACCTGCATCAATAATACGGTCGAACCGCTAAACCGTGAGATAAAACGCCAGATAAAGGCAAATGGTGCTTTTCAGGATGGGCAAAATGCCCTGATATTTGTATGTGCCAGACTTTGTCACGTAGCAGGAACCAATGGCGCTAAATACTAAATGAATTTGGCCCCCCACTAAGTTTCTGCTATGTAACGCAGTCTGGCACACAGATTGGCACAGATTGGGACGCCCAGAAGACACTTGAAATCAGGACTGAATTGTGTTATATTAAATATGAAAGAAAGCACCCACTCCAAAGGTGGATGCTCCTAAGAAAAGTCAGATGTCCTTACGGACACCGCCTATCCTGTGGTTCAGACAGGATAGGCATTTTTATTTACGCTTGTTTCTCTTGTCGAGAAAGGTAAGCAACGCAATGATTAAACCGCCAAAGGAAATTAGCAAAGCCAATATCCCAAGAAAAACCGTTATAATCTCATAAGCTGTCATATGCGCCACCTCCCTTCCTATGTATTCCGGCGGACCGGTCTTTCATTGGCTTGGGAGGCTACCACCCTGTCATGGGTACTTTCCAAAGGGATTGTATCATACATTCCTATCCGTTTCAACAGAATTTACTTTAACTGAAAAAAGTATACACTTCACTTTCTTAACATCATATTAAACATCACAAGTCATTAAAAAGGCCCTGAAATCCTTTAAGATAAGGATTCCAAGGCTAAATGTCTGTTATTCGAATTCTATCGTAGCCGGCGGCTTCCCAGTACAATCATAAAGCACCCTGTTCACGCCCTTCACTTCATTGACGATCCGCCTGGTCACTATCCCCAAAACCTCCCAAGGCAGTTCCGCAGATTCAGCCGTCATAAAGTCAGAGGTAAGCACTGCTCTCAGGGCAATGGCATAATCATAGGTTCTCTCATCTCCCATGCAGCCAACAGAACGCATATTGGTCAATGCCGCAAAATACTGTCCCAGTTCTTTATCAACACCGGCCTTGGCAATCTCTTCTCTATAGATGGCATCCGCCTCCTGAACGATCCTCACCTTCTCAGGGGTAATAGCACCAATGATCCTGACGCCAAGTCCCGGACCTGGGAATGGCTGACGGTAAACCAGATATTCCGGAATGTCAAGTTCCAGGCCTGCCCTTCTCACTTCATCCTTAAACAGAAGTCTCAATGGCTCAATGATTTCTTTAAAATCCACATGCTCAGGAAGTCCTCCCACATTGTGATGGGACTTGATCACAGCAGATTTTCCAAGACCGGACTCGATCACGTCAGGGTAAATGGTTCCCTGTACAAAGAAATCCACTGTTCCGATCTTCTTGGCCTCATCCTCAAATACGCGGATAAATTCCTCGCCAATGATCTTACGCTTTGTTTCAGGATCTTCCACGCCTTCCAGCTTGTCATAAAAACGGTCCTGGGCATTCACACGGACAAAATTCAAATCATAAGGCCCTTCCGGTCCAAATACAGCCTCCACCTCATCTCCCTCATTCTTACGAAGAAGGCCATGGTCAACAAACACACAGGTGAGCTGCTTTCCCACCGCTTTTGCCAGCATAACTGCAGCCACGGAGGAATCTACACCGCCGGATAAAGCGCAAAGCACCTTGCCGTCTCCAACCTTTTTCCTGATGGACTCAATGGAAGCCTCCACAAAGGAGTCCATCTTCCAGTCACCGGAACATTTGCAAACATTATATATAAAATTGGAAAGCATTTTAACGCCTTCCTGGGTATGCATGACTTCAGGATGGAACTGTACCGCATAAAGTCCCCGCTCCTCACATTCCATACCGGCAACCGGGCATACCGGAGTATGGGCTGTAATACGGAATCCTTCCGGGGCCTTCTCTATATAATCCGTATGGCTCATCCAGCAGACTGACTTAGAGCTAACACTTTCTAAAATTTTGCTGTCAGCTTCCACGTCAACCTCTGTCTTGCCGTATTCACTGACTGGCGCTGTGGCAACCTTGCCGTCCAGCATATATGCGATTAACTGAGAGCCGTAGCAGATTCCCAGAATCGGGATTCCCATTTCAAAGATTTCCTTCTCACAGCGAGGGGACTCGTCCTTATATACGCTGTTTGGACCACCTGTAAAAATGATTCCTTTTGGATTCATTTCCTTGATCTTGTCCAGTGACAGTGTGTAGGGGTGAACCTCACAGTAAACATTGCATTCTCTGACCCTTCTGGCAATCAGTTGGTTGTACTGTCCGCCGAAATCCAGAACGATAATCATTTCTCTCTTCACGGGTATTCCTCCTAAAATAGTCTTCAGCAAATAAAGCTTTGGGTTACATTATATTCTACTTCCAATGGCTTGACAAGCACTTTCTTGAAATCTTCCCAGCTCTCTTGACATGGCTCTTTTACATCTTTATCAAACATCTATCACAAAAAACAGGTGTCTTTATACGGGAAACAGGCGGTACAGCTTCTTTCATTCTTTTTTATATAAAGCTGGCAGAATCTCCTTCTGCCAGCTTCACTTTTTATCAGGAAATATTTCCCTGATCCATTCTTCAACATCTTGTTTTATAACTGATAATGGTACTCCACCTGCTGTAATCAGACAAAACCTTGACTCCAAAAATATCCGGTATCGGTATCATTATCCCATTCAGCCAACCGGCTTATTCAAAATGCCGTTTCACATAATATCCGGTGTATGAGGACGGGCATTCCGCCACTTCTTCCGGCGTGCCCTGAGCGATTATCGTACCGCCCTTTTCTCCTCCCTCCGGTCCGATGTCAATGAGGTAATCCGCAGTTTTGATCACATCTAAGTTATGTTCAATAACGACCACCGTATTACCGCCTTCTGACAGCTTGCGTAAGATCTCAATCAGCTTATGGACATCCGCAAAGTGAAGGCCTGTGGTCGGCTCGTCCAGAATGTAAATGGTTTTTCCGGTACTCCGCTTGCTTAGCTCTGTCGCCAGCTTGATTCTCTGGGCTTCTCCTCCGGAAAGCTCCGTAGAGGGCTGTCCAAGCCTGATATAGGAAAGTCCCACATCATATAAGGTAGCGATCTTCCTTGCGATGGAAGGAACGTTTTCAAAAAATTTCAAAGCTTCCTCTACCGTCATGTTCAGAACATCATAGATGTTTTTTCCCTTGTACCTGACATCCAGGGTCTCACGGTTATACCGTTTTCCGCCGCAGACCTCGCAGGGAACGTAAACATCCGGAAGGAAATGCATCTCGATCTTAATGATTCCGTCGCCGCTGCAGGCTTCGCACCGTCCGCCTTTTACATTAAAGCTGAAACGTCCCTTGGAATACCCCTTTGCCTTTGCATCAGGGGTGGAAGCAAACAAGTCGCGGATCAAATCGAATACCCCTGTATAGGTTGCCGGATTGGACCTTGGCGTCCGTCCAATGGGGGACTGGTCAATGGCAATGATTTTATCAAGCTGCTCTGTTCCTTCAATTCCCTTATGCTTTCCGGGAACGATTCTGGCACGGTTTAATTTCTTTGCCAGGGATTTATAAAGGATCTCGTTAACCAGAGAGCTTTTCCCGGAACCTGATACACCGGTGACGCAGGTCATAACTCCCAGAGGGAAGGTCACATCAACGTTTTTCAGATTGTTCTCTGCCGCGCCTCTCACGGTCAGATAACCGGTAGGCTGTCTTCTCTCCTTTGGAACCGGGATTTTGATCCGCCCGCTTAAATAAGCACCGGTAATGGAATCCTTATTCTTCATGATCTGTTTGGCATTTCCCACAGCCACCACGTTTCCGCCGTGTTCTCCAGCGCCAGGGCCGATATCCACAATGTAATCGGCAGCCATCATGGTATCCTCATCATGCTCCACCACAATGACGCTGTTCCCCAGATCGCGAAGATGCAAAAGGGTCTTTAACAATTTATCATTATCTCTCTGATGAAGACCAATGCTTGGCTCGTCCAGAATGTAAGCCACTCCCACCAGGCCGGATCCGATCTGGGTCGCCAGACGGATTCTCTGGGCCTCGCCGCCGGACAGAGTACCGGTGGCACGGGTCAGGGCCAGGTAGTCAAGGCCAACGTCAATGAGGAAGGAAATCCTGGCCCGTATTTCCTTTAAGATCTGGCCCCCGATGGCGTGCTGCATAGGCGTCAGTTCCATCTCATCCATGAAATTCCGGAACTTGACAATGGACATGTTGGTTGCCTCGTAAATATTCTTATCTCCTACCGTAACAGCCAGAGACTCTTTTTTTAGCCTCATCCCGCCGCAGGAAGGACAGGGGGTGATCCGCATAAAGGATTCATATTCTGCCTTAGAGGACTCGGAGTAAGTCTCCCGGTATCTCCGGGCAACATTCTGAACCAGGCCCTCAAAGGCCACATCATAAATGCCTTCTCCCCGCTGTCCCTTATAATGGACCTTGATTTCCTTTCCATTGGTTCCGTTAACGAGAATATCATGGACTTCCTTTGGATAATCCTCAAAAGGAGTGTCCAGACGGAATTTGTACTCTTTGGCAAGGGCCTCTAAAACAGCTCTGGTATAGCTGCCCTTATCCGTACAGGACTGCCAGCCCAGCACCACAATGGCTCCCTGGTCAATGCTTAAGCTCTTATCCGGGATCATCAGGTCTTCGTCAAATTCCATCTTATATCCAAGTCCGAAACAATCCGGGCAGGCGCCGAAGGGATTATTAAAGGAAAAGCTTCTGGGCTCCATTTCATCAATGCTGATTCCGCAGTCCGGACAGGAAAAACTCTGGCTGAAATTAATGGACTGGCCGTCCACCACATCAACGGTCATCAGGCCGTTTGCCAGTTCCATGACCGTCTCAATGGAGTCGGTCAGACGCTTTTCGATCCCTTCCCTGATGGCAAGGCGGTCCACCACCACTTCTATATTATGCTTGATATTCTTATCCAGCTTGATCTCCTCGGAAAGCTCATAAAGATTTCCGTCAATGCGTACCCTTACATATCCACTCTTCCGGGCATGCTCCAAAACCTTTGCATGCTCCCCCTTCCGTCCCCGGACAACAGGGGCCAGAAGCTGGATCTTGGTCCGCTCCGGAAGCTCCATGATCTGATCCACCATCTGATCAATGGTCTGCCTGCGGATCTCCCGCCCACACTTGGGACAGTGGGGAATGCCGATCCTGGCATATAAAAGCCTCATATAATCGTAAATCTCTGTAACCGTACCCACGGTGGAACGGGGGTTGCGGTTGGTTGACTTCTGGTCAATGGAAATGGCCGGTGACAACCCTTCAATGCTCTCTACATCCGGCTTTTCCATCTGCCCCAGGAACTGCCGGGCATAGGAGGAAAGGGACTCCATATAGCGTCTCTGTCCCTCGGCATAGATGGTATCAAAAGCCAGGGACGACTTTCCCGAACCGCTGAGACCGGTTAAGACAACCAGCTCATTTCTCGGGATATCCAGGGAAATGTTCTTTAAGTTGTGCTCATTAGCACCTCTTATCTTAATATATTGTTTTGCCATACTGTACTCCTGTTATATAGTGAAATCCTGAATCTCACAACATTCGAATGCGGACTCTTCAAGTCCGCATCTTAGTTACTCAACAACCGATTTTTCATATTATAGCATACTTTCAGCCACATTGCAAACGTTTGTTCGATAATTATTTGAATCATGCATTTGTTCCCTTAAGGGATTGACAGATCTCAAATCCTCACGGATTTCTTCAGAAAACTATTTCCCGGAAAGAAAAGCATGATATAATGATTATAAAACAAAAAAGAGGAATGAGAAAGTATGAAATCACATCCATTACTGCCAATTGTGCTGCTTGCACTCTCCCTGTCTGCCGCAGGGTGTAACATGTCTTCCCGGATACAGGAGACCCCTCTATTGCCCGGGGAAACACTTGCCCAAACAGACAGTTATAAGGAAACCTCCTCCAATGCCGGAGAACCTGAGGCAGAAGAAAAAAATC
Organism: Lacrimispora brassicae; assembly: GCF_054772055.1. Lineage (NCBI taxonomy): Bacteria > Bacillati > Bacillota > Clostridia > Lachnospirales > Lachnospiraceae > Lacrimispora > Lacrimispora brassicae. Next base: position 106,975 of record NZ_BRYH01000026.1, read on the forward strand.
AGGAAAACGTGACCGTAGCTCTCTGGTCCCTGCACAAATATGCAAAATACTCGGACAAAGGGACTTTGATTTACCAGTGGAACAGCCGGGAGCCGGAGGTTATAATCCCCGGTCATCCGGAGTCCCAGTTTCTGATCAACCGGAGTCTGAGGGAAAATGACCAGTATTCTAAGGGGTATGACTTTATCCATGATTCGGAAGAATCACCGGAAGGGAAATCTGTTTTTACCTTTGATTATGAGGTGCTGCAAAACAACGGAAGGATTTTAAGCCTCCGGCAAAATTATGTTGATGCAAGAAGGAAAACAGGCCCGGATACCCACACCTATCTCAATTCCTATGATGTGGAGACAGGAAGGAAAATCACTCTGTCGGCCCTTTCTGATCACCCGGAACCCTTAAAGCTGGCTCTTGCCCGGGAATTAGCCGGGCAGGCGGCGTCAGAAGATGCCAATGCTACCCTAATTGCTCAAATCATGTCTGCGGACTTGAATAATTTTGCACTTTTAAAAGAAGGAATCTTGATATTTCCTGGTTTGGAGATAAACCGGTCCGATTCTTCCCCAAAAGGAGAATATCTGATTCCTTACAGCCAGATCAAAGAAGAGCTGAATGATTATGGGAAAGAAATCACGGCATCTGCCCGGGAATCCAGGGATGAACCCCCTGAAAAAAAAGGAGAGCCGGACTTTATATTTCCGGAAAGCAGAACGGAATATTTAACCGGAGCTGATTTACTTGAAGCAGATGCTTCTGCTCTCAGAATAGCAAGAAATGAAATCTATGCCCGCCACGGAAGAACATTTGACGCTTCAGACCTGCAGGAATATTTCAGCCGGAAAGCATGGTACCATGGCAATACCGCCCCTTCCGCATTTACCGAAGGTGTGCTGACGGAGACAGAAAAAAGAAACTTAAGCCTGATCCGGACCGCGGAAGACCAGTTACAATCAAAAGAAATTTCCGACAGCGGCGTTATTCTGGAACCGAACCGGGATTATCTCCTGGATTTAGATGGTGACGGTATTTGCGAAACCATCCGCTGGATTCCCTTAAACGACTCTTCAGATTGGGCTTATACCCGCATGGAGCTTACGGTTAACGGGCAGAAGCAAACCTGTCTTCCCAAAGATATCTGGGGCAATATCAGGCTGACGGCTCTGGATCTCCAAAAAGAGGATCAAGAGATTGAGCTTCATCTGGAGGTCTCTCAGGATTCCGATACGCTTTCTTCCTTCAGTTTCTACCGGTACCGGGATGGCAGACTGGAACTGATCGGTGATCTGGCCGGAACTGTCTGCGGCGGAAACGGATCCTTATTCCGTGAAAATGGCTTACGGGCAGAAGGGGACGGCATTCTTGCCGTAACGGCAGACACTCCCTTTAGGGGGGCCTCCCTCCAGTTTGGTTGTTACTATGTGGATCTGCTGTTTTCTTATGAGAATGGCAAATTAGCAGAAATCCCTCAGAGTATTTACCCGAAAAAGGATTATGGACCGGTTACGTCGGCGTTCCTTCATGAAAATCCACAGAACTTTTATGTGGTATCCCATCCCTTTGCTGCCGCCAGCAGCATGACAGAAACCGCACCTGCTTTCTCTGCCCTCCCTGGAGAAACCGTATGCCCCATAGCCTGGGCAATAAAGGACGGAAGCTCTTACGTGCTTGTCATGAATGAGGCAGGAACCTGCGGCTGGGTAAAGGAAACACCCTGGGACACGGATCCCGATACCGCTTATTATATCGCGGTCCCTGCCTGGGGATAATCAGCTCCCAGGCGCAACAGGTGAAAACCCATAAAAAAGATATCCCCCGCGGCAGACGCCGCAGGGGACCAAATAATCATTCATTTACATTTCTTTCACACAGCTTTCAGCCACTTCAACCGCCACATCAAGGGCCCGTTTTTCCGGGATCTTAATTTCCATGTTGCAGTAACAGTCCCTGACTGAACGGATCAGCCGTTCTCTTATGTGCTCATTCTTCACAAGCACACTTCCCCACAGCCATAAATGGGCGGCCTGGTCCTGTCTTAAGTTCATTTTCCTGCAGGTATCCTTCACCAGATCAGCCAGAACCTCTGCACTTTCCTTTATGATGGAAATCCCTGCAGTCTCCCCTGCTTCAAAGGAACAAGAGGCCAGAGGCCCTAAGGCTCCGATCACGGCTTTATCCATGATATTTGCATTAATAAACCCATCCAGCCCGGACAAATCCCTGATCCCGGTCTGGCTGCTGAAGTCCCTGTAAAGAACCGGGCACTCTTCTCTCCCATCCATGTGGCTGCCTGCATGCTTCATGACACCCATGCCTATATGAAATGCGCTGCCTTCATCACTGAGAATATGCCCCCAGCCGCCGGTCCTTACCACGTTTCCGGTTTCCGTTTTCCCATAGCTGATGGAGCCGGTTCCTGACACAAGCACCAGAGAAGGTGCCTCTGACAAATTCAAAAATATTTCACAGTCATTTTCAACGATGACGGCATTTTCCTTAAATCCCATATTGAGAAATGCCCTGCGGCAGGACTCCTCCAATTCCAGAGAGTCGATTCCGCTTGCTGCAATGCAGATGCCCCCGCAGTCCTGGGGCCTTAAGTGCCGTTCCTCAAGGGCAGGAAGAACCAGCTTTCTGTACCGTTCCTCGCTTTTCCTGTCTCCATCGGTGTTGATGCTGCATCCCTGTCCGTACACTTCCCCCAGGGACTCCCCCTCCAGGTTTTGCAGCTTCATCCTTCCGGTGGTGCCTCCAATGTCCAGTCCCGCAATGTACCCTTCCATAATCCACCTTCTTTCCCTTAAGCTCCGGCTTCCCATCATTTGCTCTTTGTTCCCAGGCAGTCGTAAAAATCATGGAATTTTGGCCTGTCGCACTCAATGGACCGGTCTTCAGAGCCAAAAGCACTTAAATACTGAAAAGCAGGCAGGATCTCAAAAGGCGTGGTAAAGCTTGCTCCTCCCTTTTCCAGTTCCAGAAGGTTCGCTTTTGTCCTGACTCCTTTGACCGTGGAGATCACCCAGTCATCACAACCCTTTTCCTCACAGTAGGCGGTCAGCTTTTCCATGGCAGAGCAATTGGCCTCCTCTGTCACCACCAACAGATTGCATATTCCTTCCCGGATTGTATTTTGTATCCCATGGGTGTACTCCTCCACCTCATAAGAAAACACCGGCACATACCAGGTCTCAAGGAGCTTAAGCGCACCTTCCCTGGCCGCAAGGCTGCTTTTTGCATCTGCGATCACAACTGCGTGTTCGTGCTTCCTGAAACGGGAAATATTTTCCTTATAATACTCCTCACACAAGGCAATATTGGCTCTTGCAGCCCTTATTCCCTGCATAAAACCGGAAATTATGGTTTCCGCCTCTTCCCTGGAAATCCGCATTTCCTTCCTTGCAGCTTCCAGTATTAACAACTCCAGCACCAATACCGTGGAAGTCATACCCTTTGTTTTCGGTCCTACGGTTTCTTCCCCACAGGGGACCAGATAATGTAAGTCCGCCAGCTTTGCCACCGGGGAAGAGGAATCTGCCGTGATCCCTGCCACAACATATCCTGCTTCTTTCCATGCGCCTATGGCGTTCATTGTGGAAACGCTTTTTCCCGACTGGGAGGAAGCGAGAACCAATGTTTTCCCTCTGTCATAGGACCCCCGGTATCTTATGGCCTCAGCCGGTGTCATCACCCTGCAGTCAAAGCCTGCCACATTGCCGGCAAATTCTGCTGCAATCAGGGAGGCAATGTAGGAACTCCCTGAACCAACAAAAATCAGATGTTCCATTGGCAGGTCTTTCATGTCATGAGAAAAGTCTCCAAAGATCTGTTCTCTGCCTCCAAGTATCTCCTCCCAGACCACAGGCTGTTCCTTGATGTAATGTAATAATTGTCTTGCCATTTATTTATCCTCCGGTTTTTCATACCTGGCCGTAAAGCTGCCGTCTGATCCTTAAATCAAATCAGCAGCGACCCATAGAAAGCGTCCTGGCGGCGTTGTCCAAACCTCTCTGTAGGTGGCGATATTGGCAGGGGGCCAGTAGGGAAGGTCTTCATTTCCTCTGGTCTGGACACCTACCGGCATCTCTCCCACGGTTTCTCCCAGGAGAGCCGTATATTCCTGTCCATAGTGGTTGCCTTCCCCGTAGATCAGGGACTGGCCGAATGGATTTTTTCCAAGAGTCCAGTAAAGCTGCTCTCTGGCGATTTCGATTAATTCCTGATCTCCGAAATACATTCCTATGATGGAAGCCGCTTTTCCCATGGACAACTGGATGGCGGAATTTCCGCGGTAGGAAAACCATACAGGAAATGTTCTTATATAGTATCCGTCTCCCAGGTCAACCCCCTGCTTTAACTGTTGGATGTAATTGACCTGTTCTCTTTCATAATCCACCTTGGGATGCACCACATGGAAGGCTTCCTGATCCTCTGCCTCACTGATGTGATGAATTCCTGCCGGCAGCATGCCGTAGGGAGCCGTGTATTTTTGAAGGCCTTTTAAATACTCCCCATGGAGCTTCAGGCTCTCTTCCCATACATTCCTGTTTTCATGGTCAGTAAGGGCGCCGCACACCTCTGCCAGGGCCATTGCAAACACCTGGTCCCTTGCCTGATGGGAAAAATGCACGATATGGGTCTTATTTTCATCCCTGTAGAAGAATCCCTTCATAGGCAGGTCATCCCTGTTCTCCTGGCAGGAAATAACTTTCTCTGCGTACTGGACAGCCTGGTCATAAAAATAGCTGTCCTTGGTGATCTTGTAAATCCTGGCAGCCGCCCATGCCGCAACGGCATAGTACTGGGAACGGCTGGAACCTGCCGTATGCTCCAGCAAATGATAGGGTCCTTCCACTCCCACTTCCTGAAACCGTTCATGGGCAAACTTAAAGTCTTCCTTAGCCGCATCCGCACACTTCCAAGCCACTTCCCGGTCCAGCTCCTGAAAGGCTTCTCCTGCACCGGCTTCCACCGCAGCAAAAACAAAGTTTTCAAAGGACCGGTTATGGACATCTGCCTCGCAGTCATCCATGTTGCCGATGAAATTGTCGGTCCACCTGCGGATGGCCGCATGAGATGCCCGGTATCCGTCGCCAAAACGCATGCGAAGAACAAAATCCAGTCCCCAGTTGGCTTCTTCCATCATCCTGCGGTAAAGCATGGGATCGGAATCCTTCACTTTTCCTGCAGAAGCGATCATTGCATCTAAGATCTCCGCCGTCTGCATGGTCTGCTGGGAAACATCCGCTGCATCGTGCCAGCCTCCCGCATACACCAGTTTCACCCCATTGTGTTCTGCGATCACATCCTGATGGCAGGTTCCATGGCAGTTGGGAACCGGATAGCCGCACCGCTCACAGTACATAAAATTGGTCAGCTTCCACAACGTGCTTTCCAAGACATCATTTCCTATGATAAACCGCTCACTTACCGTAGTTCCAAACCGGATCCTGTATGCGCCTTGGGTTTTTAAATCTGAGAAATCCAGCACGCCGAAGGTTCCCAGGTGGTTTTCCACCTGTTCAATCTGTCCCCGGTATGCCACTTCTCCCCCCAGACCCTGGCAGGATGAGCCATCTTTAAGGCTATCTTCTTTTACGATCTCAAATTCTTTGGCTGAAGTATTGGCGATGGCTGTTTTCCTTCCATCTGTAAAGTAGCCGGTTGTGGAGAAAACCACTTCCTCTTCTTCACACTGCCAGCCATGGACCACTCCCGGCTTTACCTCCTGAAGCTGGATATCACAGAGTTCATACCCCAGGTCATCTCCGGTGCTCACTTCCTTGCCGTAACGGTGAATGTTAAATGAAATTTCCTCGATTGCATCATGGGCAATGGAATCGATCTCCCAGGTACAGGTATTCCATTGATTATTCTTTAAGTTCATGGCATTAAAGCCTTCTCTGGAATAGACATCCGGTATCTTGGTTTCCCCATTGTTAACAAAGCCCACACGGACGATGGGACTGTGAAGACCTGGGCATATGGGGCGGATCTTAAACCATATCCGGTTTCCTTTTCCCAGATTTAAACCCTTTACATTCAGCCTTGCAATATAGCTTCCAAAGGTGGCATACAAGCCTGCCGCCGCATCATTTGCCCGGACCTCATTATCCGGCCAGTGATCTGCCCGGGCCTTTGTCTCCAGGCTCAATATGTTCCCGTCCTTTACCTGAAATTCTCCCTCGCCGTCAAAGCTCCATGGCTCCAGGCTGGCTCCATCCCACAAACTCACGGAAGACAAAACCGGCTTTTTTAAATTGTAGGTTTCCATGCTTTTGTCATATTCCGGTTTCAGGGGGTAATGTACATATAATGACTCTATTAATTTATTTTTAAATTGATGATCCATTTTGGCCTCCTAATGAACCAAGAGATATGCCTGCATATCCAGTGATTCACAAATTTACGCGGGCAGCCAGCCGGGTGAACATACAAGCATGTTCATTCCGCGACTGCCGTGATAACTACAAGAAACTCGCAAAGCGTGTTTCTTGTAACTCAAGGTTAAAAGACGCTTTTCTTTCAACCCTATCCCTCACCTAAAAAATTATTCTTTGATTTCAAATATGGCTTCCGTTTCAACGGGAATATTTCCAGGCAATACGTTGACGCCGATGGCGGAACGGGCCGGCACATTCTCCCGGCCAAAAAGCTCTGCCAGTAATTCGCTTCCTCCGTTAGCCACCGCCGGCTGCTCATAAAAAGTATCCCCACTTGCCACAAAGGTGAGAATTTTAACCGGACACTTTACCCGGTTCAAATCTCCAATCTTATCCTGCAGCACTGCGAGAACGTTTAACATGGCATTTCTGGAAAAAACTTTTCCCTCTTCTGCGGTAAACTCTTTTCCCAGCTTTCCGGAAACCCGTTCTTCTCCGATCACCGGTCCGCAGCCTGATATGTATACCAGGCCCTTACCAAATTCCTGGCAAGGGGAATACACTCCGCCTTTTGGCGGAGCCGCCGGCAGCTCCAAATTAAGTTCCTTCAGTTTTTCATAAATATTCATGTCTGCTTCCTTCTTTCTGCCCGTCTTCTCAGGGCACACAGGTATCCCTGAAAGGGGTTTCCTTCTTTTTATTTAAAACCTTTTCTTAACAGCTTCCCACTGGCGCGGTCCACAAGAACGCCGTCAGCCAGCACCTGTTTTCCTCCCATAAGCACCAGATCCATACCCGTACAAGGGTCATGTTTACCGGTGTAATCTGCATGATCTAAGAATCTTTCCGGCTGAAATACCAGCACATCCGCCTGATACCCTGGCTTTAAAAGCCCCCGGTCCTGGAGGCCCATTCGTTTTGCAGGCAGACCGGTCATCTTGCTGATGGCCTGCTCCATGGACAGCACCCTGCGCTTTATGACAAAGTCATTTAAAAATCTGGCCGTTGTCCCAAGGAGGCGGGGATGGGCGTTTTTGCTGTCGCCGCCGTAGAGGGAATCGGAAATCAGTATGGTAAAGGGGAGTCTTGCCACAGAATCCACATCCTCCTGTGACATGCTTAAGACGATGATCCCCACTTTCCCGTTTTCCTCCACAAGCAGATCGGCAACAAGATCCGAAGGCTCTTCATATCCCAGCTTCTCTGCCAGGGCGCCAATGGTCTGCCCCTGCATAAAGGCGTTCTTTTCCAGGGTGACGGAGCTGATGAGGATCCGGTCCCAGCCAATGCTTTCCCACATATTGTCCCAGCCTTGATGAACCTTATTCAGCTCTGACCGAAGTCTCTGCTTCCCTTCCTGCCCTGATAAACTTTTCACCAGAGCCTCTAAGGACTCTTCCATGATGGTGGGGGGAAGCAGAGACTGGAGGGTGGTGGAACCGCCGTCATAGGGATAAAAATCTGCGGTAACATCCTGCCCTGCTTCCCTTGCCTCCTGGATCCTTTGAATGGCCTCGAATATCTTGCGGTTCCAGTTTTTGATTCCGGTTGATTTTAAATGGCTGATATTTAAGGGGACACCCGCTTTTGCCGCCACATCAATTACTTCCTCCACCGATTCCACCAGGCTGTCTCCCTCTCCCCGGATGTGGGTGCAGAGAATGCCGCCGCTGACCGCCACTGCCTTTACCACTGCCGTAAGCTCCTCCCGGCTGGAATAACATTCCGGCTGATACATGATTCCCAGTGTAATCCCAAAGGCCCCCTGGGCCAATGCGCCTTTCACATATGCCTGGGCCTTTGCCAGCTCTTCCTCTGTATATGCCTTGTTTCCAAAGCCCTTTAAAGCCACTTTGATGCTGTCTGAGGCGGCAAAGAAGCCCATATTCACCGGAAGCTCTGCTGCTTCCAGGGCTTTCCCGTAATCCTCATAGGTTTCAAAGGCAAGATCTTCCGGAGCCGTTCCAATCACCGGCTCCAGGTAATCATACAGTTCCTTCCGGCACAATGGAGTGGACGGTACAGGTGCAAGGCCGCAGTTTCCCACAAAAGTAGTGGTGATCCCCTGGGCCAGCTCTATTTCCCCAAAATGGGGGTTAATAAAAGGTGTAATATCACAATGCCGGTGGATGTCAATGAAACCGGGAGTTACCGCCTTCCCTGTGGCATCGATGATCTCTGCGCCTTCCTTTTTAATGCCAGAGGCGATTTCAACAATTTTATCCCCTTCAATAAGAATATCTCCCTGAAACGGCAGATCCCCGCTTCCGTCATAAATCAACCCATTTTTGATCAGGATATCACTCATATCAGCATCCCTCTTGCATCAACCTTTTGTTTTTTAAGGCAACCCTTTTCCAGGAGGTAAACGGAATTTTGCATGTTGACAGCCGTACACACATGGATGGGGATCAGGGACAGCACCTGCCCTACCTGCAGCCCGGTTTCACCCTTTAAAGCCGTAATAATCCCATGTTCCTCGTTCATCCGCGACAGCCTGAGATTGTCATCCCCTTCTACCACCGCATATCCCGGATAGTAAAAGGGCGGCTGTCCCGGAACCACATCCGTAGGAAAGCACTTGGTTCCTCCGTCTACCACGGCGTATTCCCGGTGCTGGCAACTGACTACGGTAGCATAGAACCGGACGGCGATCTGGCTGAGTTTTGCCACCTTTTCCTTTGTCAGCATAAAGTCATGGAAAATGTAGGTACCCGGACGGATCTCATTCACCATTCCGGTCTGAGCGACCTGGACCCCTGTAGGAGAAGAACCGGCGCTGATGTCCTGTATCTCAACTCCCGCCGCTTTCAGCATCAAGGCAGTTTCAGCCATCATGTTTCCTTCTTCTTTGGCAGCCAATAGGTTATCTTCCGTAGGCTTGCCGGACAGGATAAGGCTTTTAAAGGTGAAAATGCCTGTCAGGTTTAAATGTTTCATCTGTTTAACAGCAAGGGCCAGTTCCACCACACGGTCCATGGGCACTCCCGTTCGTCCGGCTCCTGTATCGATCTCCATGCGCACTTCCAAAACCATATCCTGGTTAGAAGCCGCCTGATCCAGGGCTTTTGCGCCTTCCAGACTGTCAATGGCTAAAATGAGCCTTTTGATCTTTTTCGCCAGAGCCATTGCCCGCCGGATCCGAAAATCTCCGATCATGGGGTATGCGATGAAAATATCCTCCATGCCTCCCTGGGCCATAACCTCTGCTTCGCTCACCTTGGCGCAGGTGATCCCCCTTGCGCCGGCCTTTACCTGCATTTGGGCAAATAAGGGCATTTTATGGGTCTTGATATGAGGACGCAGCCTGCATCCTGCTTGATCAGCCGCTTCCTGCATCTGTCTTATATTTTTCTCCGCCAGATCCACATCAATGACCAGGCAGGGCGTTTCTAACTGCTGAATCTGTTCCGGTGTAAGTTCCATCCTTATTTTCTCCTTCCTTTCCACGTTTTTTGAACATAACGGAATACCCGAAGGGTGTTTCCTCCCTTCTCAGCTTTCATAGCTGTCGGCCACGCTCCGCACCACCAGATTCTCTTTTACCAGGTCCGGGGTCATATGGCATTGAAAGTCTTCCTTATTTACATGAACAATAATTCCTTCCGGCGATGTAATATCAAAATAGTTATCAGAGAAAATCACGTCAAAATCCTTAAAGTAAAGCTCCACATACTGACAGAAACAGGAAGCTTTCACCGTGATATCAAAACTCTCCCCTGACTCTGAAACCGAAACATCATAAACCGGGGCCTTATAATCAAAATGCTTTGGCTTTACAAACAGCACCGTCCGTTCCGTCACAAACGATTCTCCCCTGTATAACCGGAATACGGAAAAAACGCAAGAGCGAAGGGTTTCATCATTGGTCCACGGGGAAAAATCTGCTTCCATGGATTTCACAACAGACAGCGCCGGTAAGTCGCCTTCCCAGGCTTCTTCCCATAATACCCGGAACTCATGGTCCTTTAACTGGATTTCCGTTCTGCACCCTTCTTTCTCTCTGGTATCATTATGAACGTAATAGGAAACATGGGGGGAGAGCTCCTTTTCTTCCCCAATGGAAATGGTAAAGGGCGCATAAAATCTGCGTGCTCCGTAATGAAGCGCTTTCCAGCGTCCATAATAGTCAATGCTTGCCCAGGATGCCACCGGCCAGCAGTCATTTAGCTGCCAGTAGAGGGAACCCATGCATTGTCCCCGTTTTCTTCTCCAGTGCTCCACCCCATATTCAATGGCTTTTAGCTGCAGGATCTGGGAAATATATGCCAGGGAATCCGTATCCTTGGGATAAAGGAAGTAATCCGCTATATAGTTTAATATTTTCCCGTTTGCAGCCGGATTCTTCTGGTGAGATTCCATGACCCTGCTGAAAATGTTCCGGTCCTCAGGCAAGGTAAAGGAAGCAATGGTTTTGCTGTGGGGAAAGGACTGGAATCCGTATTCCGAACAAAAGCTGAAATCCCCGTATTCTGTAAAGGGTTTTCCGGAATGCCAGACCTCCCAGTAATGCTGATCCCCCCGGTTAATTCCATTGGGATTGTCAAAGGCTCCCCCTGAGGACGGGGAAGACGGCCAGTAAAATGTGGTGTCATCGCAGGCTCTTATTGCACGGGGAAGGATATATTCAAAGATCTTCGTATAGTCCGCCTTATATCCTGGGTGATGGCCTTTTAACCTGGCCCACTCATCTGCCCAGCCCCATTCCATTTCATTATTTCCGCACCATAAGGCCAGGCAGGCATGGTGCCTTAAGCGGCGGACATTGTCCTTTGTTTCTTCCACAATGTCCTCTTCAAAACTGTCATTTAATGCATAGACATTGCAGCCGAACATCAGGTCCTGCCAGATTAAAATTCCTTCTTCATCACATTTGTCATAGAAATAGTCGTCAGGGTAATAGCCTCCGCCCCAGACTCTCAGGCAATTGAAATTTGCGGCAGCACAATCCTCAATCAGCCGTGTTGTCCTTTCCTTTGTCACCCTTGTTAAAATATTATCTTCCGGGATATAATTTGCGCCCATGGTAAATATCTTAATCCCATTGACCGTTATGGCAAACTCATTACCGGATTCATTTTCGTATGCTGATGAATCAAGGGAATATTTATCCCTGCTCACGGTCACTGTCCGAAGGCCGATCCGGCACTCATAGGTATCATGGCAGGTTCCCGTCTCATCAAGCAGGCGGATTCTCACTTTGTATAAGGGATGCGCTCCCAGACCGTTGGGCCACCAAAGCTTAGGCTCACTGATGATTTCTTCAAACTGCCACTCTCCGCTGCTGCGGACTCTTTGGGATACAGGCATACCTTCCGGATCTGTTATCTCAGTCTCAGTAAACCATGTGTGCCCTGCTTCCCGGCTTTTATCATAAGAAGAAAGCTGCTTTATTTTCACTTCAAACTTCAGCCCTGCTCTGCTGCTGTCCTGATGATCCTGCCTGATGCGGACGTCTTGGATTTTTGCATGGTTCCAATATTCAATCCCTATATCCCGGAAGATCCCCATATCGGGAAGCTGAGGGCCCCAATCCCATCCAAACATATAATGGGCCTTGCGAAGTGCTGCATTCCCCCGGATACAGCCGGTGGATGCATAGAAAATATCATTTTCCCCGTCTTCTTTCCTTACAAACTCCAGGGGGGAGCGGAATAAAACCTCAATCCGGTTCTCCCCTTCCTGCAGGTATTCCTTCACAGGGAAACGGTAGGTCCTGTGCATATCCCTGGTCTCTGCCACCAGGCAGCCGTTGATGCGGATGGAAGCAATGGTGTCCAGCCCTGCGCAGACAAGTTCTGCACAGGATAGCTTCAAATCCTCTTCTGACACCGTAAAGCTTCTCCAATAAAGGCAGTCCCTTCCCATCATCTCCCGGACAGTATACTCATTGCATCTCCAATAAGGGTCCTCAATCAGCTTATGGCCAAGCATATCGCTGATCACCGTTCCCGGCACCTCTCCAGTATACAGGGTATGGCAGGAAGCTCCTTCCCAATGCCATTCCCAAATTCCATTTAATGATTGTGTTTTTCTCATTGTTCGTCTCCTAATGGATCAAGCAGATCTGCCTGCATATACCGCTAATGCCCGATAAAGCGGGGCACGCTGTTTACAAACTTAAGGCTGAAAGACGTCTTTCTTTTAACCTTTCCTTGCTGATTACGCCTTTAAACCGCTGGTCGCAATTCCTTCCACAAAGTTCTTCTGGAAAATCCCGAAGCAGACAATGACAGGAAGAACAAATACAACCGCTGCCGCCATCAGCCTTGCCCAGTCCACGGAATACTCACTCATATACTGCTGAAGTCCCAGGGAAAGTGTATACATACCGGGCTTTGTTATGAAAATCAAAGGATATAAGTAATCGCTCCAGGCATCCAAAAATGCATATATCCCGATGGTGGTTAAAACCGGCTTAGACAGAGGCAGCGCAATTTTATAATAACGCTGGAATTCCGTTGCTCCGTCGATCTTTCCTGCCTCAATCAGACTGTTGGGAATGCCTGCAAAAAACTGCCGGACAATGACAATATAGTATGCCTTTCCAAAAAATGCAGGCAGGATTAAGGGAACGTAAGTATTGGTAAGTCCCAGCTTTGAATAGATCTTGTACAAAGGAACCATGGTGACCGTTATGGGGATCATCATGGTGGCCATAACAAGTCCTGAAATAATGTCTGCACCTTTCCATTTGATCTTTGCTAAGGAATACGCCACCATTGGCGTCACCAGAAGCTGCCCTATAAGGGAAATGGCCGTGATGAACACCGTATTTCCCATGTACTTAAAATATGGGATTGCTGCAAATGCCGCCGGATAATTTTCCTTCACCCATTGACGGGGAAACAGCTTTACCGGAATGGTGAACGCATCGTTGTTGGTTTTGAAAGAAGTGAGCACCATTACCATAAAGGGTGATATAAAAATCAAAGCCAGCACGGCAACCATAGCAAAAAATAAAACTTTGCTTGTAATTTTTTTCATTCTTATTCACCTCCGGCATTTTCTGTTGCTTTTCTTGTTACCTTTGTCATAATAACTGTCAGAATTGCAACAATGATAAACAGCAGCCACGCCATTGCCGAAGCCTTTCCCATCTTTAAATAGGTAAATGCATTGTGAAATACATACAGGGGATACATGAGAATGGAATTCTCAGGGCCGCCGGCGGCGCTTCCGCCTTTTACTCCGGCATTTGCAGTAACAATGATGTACACCTGCTGGAAATACTGGAATGCATTTATGGTACTTAAAATAGCCTGATATACCAGCACATGAGCAATGCATGGTACTGTAATATAGAAAAATCTTGCGATCTTTCCTGCTCCGTCGATTTCTGCGGATTCATAGTAGCTTCTGGGCACAGACTGTAAAGCTGACATGCAGACCAGCATCATGGTTCCTGTGTTCCACGTTCCCATGAGCACCAGCGCCCACTTGGTATAATGGGCATCCATAAGCCACGCCGGCCCGCTGATTCCAAACCAGCCTAATACGTTATTGATGTAACCGTAGGTAGGGTCAAACATCCAGATCCATACCATAGTGGCCGCAACCATGGGGATTACGGAAGGCAGGAAAAATGCTGTCCTGACAAACCCCCGCCCCTTAAAATCAGCGCATACGATGCTGGCCAGAAGCAGTGCCACAAACAGGTTGATGGGCGTAGATACAAAGGCCATAAATAAGGTGTTTCCCAAACTTTTCCAAACAAGGGGATCACTGAAGATGTCTTTGAAATTATTAAGTCCCACCCACTGGGGAGCTGTTACGGCATTGAATTTTGTAAGGCTGTAATACAGAGAGCTTATTAACGGATATACGCTAAAAGCCAGAAAGCCCAGAATCCACGGAGATGAGAACAGCAGCCCGTTTATAAAATCCCGCTGTGTTGCGTTTCGTCCCTTCATTCCTTTTCCCCTCTCAAACATTAAGATTAGGGCACTGCAATATGCAGATTTCTGCTTACAGCGCCCCTCATAAGTGAATTGTTATTTTAAATTTGCACTCTGTTCTGTAAGAGCTTTCAATGCCTCTTCAGGAGTTTTTGAGCCTGAGTAAACGGTATCCAGTGTGGCGTTAATCATAGATATGTATTCATCATAATCGGCCATTGCCGGATACTGAATGCCCTTTTCCAGCTTCAGTGCATCAATAAATTCTGTAAATCCAGGAACTGCTTTGATATCAGCATCATCGTATAACGCTTTTACAGCCGGAAGATTTCCTGTTCCAAGATCAATGATCTTGGCTCCTTCCTGACTGCAGAGCCATTTTGTGAAATCCCAGGCTCCGTCTTTATTCTTAGCCATTACCGGCACTGCTACAGAGTCAGTCTCATACCGGCTGGTTCCTCTCAGCTCCGGATTTGCCTGTGTACCAGGGATAAGGGTAATGCCGTAATCAACGGTTGAATTAAAGTTCTTCATCATGGTCGGCAGCCAGGAACCGTCAAGACGGAACAACTGCTTGCCCTGGAAAAACATATCCTGCTCTGTATAGCGGTTTGTATTTGCCGTACCGATAAATCCATCCAAAGCTTTTCCGCCAAACTGGTTTCTGTATTTTACGTTCATATTAAGGCTGTCTAAAATACCTGAGTTATCTGGGGTAACATTAGAATTCTCATCCCACCATCTTCCGCCGAAGCCGTAGATCAGCTCCTGTCTGGCAGAAGCATATGGGAATAAGGGATATCCAAGCACCTCAATATTTCCGCTGCCATCTACCTTTGTAGCCTTTACTGCCATCTCATACATCTCTTCCATGGTTTTTGGCGGCTCGGTGTAACCGGCTTCCTTCAGCAGTTCCTTGTTGTAATACATCTGTATGGTATAGGCATCAAGGGGAAGGGCATAAATGTCTCTGTCAATGGTATTGGCATTCACAGCCTGTTCTGAATAGATAGAAGAATCAAAGGAGTCCTTGTCTGCATATGGCTGCAGGCTTTCCAGCAAGCCGTTCTTCTGATACTGCATCACTGTCTGGTTGCTTATTTTGATCACATCGGGAGATTCGTTGCTGCTCATGGCAACGATTACTTTCTGGGCATCCGTAACGCTTAATCCCTCTACCTTGTACTTGCTCTGGGAAGCGTTATACTCACTGATGGCCTTCTCATAGACAGCCGCTTCATCACCTGTGTTGTTGTACCAGAAGGTGATCACCTGTGCTTCTTTGTTTTCTGCCTGAGCGGTTGTTTCCCCAACCGTTGTTTCCCCACTGGCTGCTGTTGTCTGTGCAGAAGTGGTCTGTGCCGTTGAACCGCCGCCGCAGCCTGTGACCGCCAATGCAGCCATACCTGCAGCCATGATAATACTGATTGCTCTTTTCATAAATAACCTCCTTGTAAAAGAATAGTTTGAACTTTTTGTTGATTGTTCTTCAACATTTTGTTTAACTCATAATCAATATATACTATATTTCCTATCTTTTGTCAACAATAATAATCCATTATCTTTATATTTTTTGTCTGTTTTTTATAATCTTTCTTTTTGACTTCAACAAATAATCTATTATTGCTGGACTTTATTTCACATTTCATTTATAATTTTCTTAGACATTTTGTTGAAAGGATAAAAATTACTATGGGATATGTTTCTGATAACTTAAACCTGCTGTCTGATATTGCCAAATGCATTGCAATGCAATTTGGAGAAAACTGTGAAGTGGTTCTCCATGATCTCACCCTGCCCTATGACCAGACCATCGTCGCCATCTGGAACGGGCATGTGACCGGAAGAAAGGTGGGAGACGGCGGCACCAATGCCGGGTTAGAGATTTTAAAGGGATCGGCATCACCGGATGATCAGTACAGCTATATCAACGCCACGCCAACCGGCCGGATTTTACGTTCATCCAGCAAGTACTTCCGTGACGAATATGGAAAAGTCAACGGAAGCCTGTGCATCAATATGGATATTTCAGATATGATCAAATGCGAAAACACCTTACGTTCCTTCACCTGCTCCGGCTCCTCCACCCTCCCCCAGACCCCGGAACTGTTTGTGGGCAATGTTGATGAACTGCTGGAAATCATGATGAAAGAAGCGGTAAACATGACTGGAAAAACCGTGGGGAATTTAACAAAAGAAGAGAAGGTGGCTGTTGTCCATAACCTGGATGGCAAGGGATTTTTCCTGATTAAGAAGGCTGCGGAAAAGCTGGCCGACTTTCTGGGATTGTCCAGGTACAGCATTTATAACTACTTAAATGAAAGCACCCATTAATCTGCTTAATTGTGATAATCAAAGAGAGGTTCTTCCAAAAGTCTTGATATGGCTTAGGGAAGAACCTCTTTTTATTATGATCTATGGACTCTCATCAACCTTAATGAGATTACTTACATACTTAATCTTATTGTTCAGAACATCATCATAAAACTGCTGCTTTGTGTCAATGTATTCGATACATTCATTGATTTCCTGGAGCTTTCCCAGCAACGCTTTTCTTTTTTTGTCTAATATAATTTTCCTTTCCGGAATAGAGGATTTGCCCTTTAAGCATAGCTCAACATACTGCCTCATTTCTGTAATTCCCATACCGCATTGTTTTAAACAGGACAGGCTCTTTATCCATGCAATATCTTTGTCATCAAATATTCTGTAATTGTTTTTATCCCTTTTTACATTGGGTATCAATCCTTCATTGCAGTAAAATTTTAACGTTTCATAGGTCATGCCTGCTTGTTTACATACTTCTTTCATTGAATACATAAAGAACCTCCTTAAAATCACATTCAAAATTTCAACATCTCAAAAAGGTATTGACCGGTAGCTACTACCGTCTTTTATAATCTGATTGTACCCCTAAAAAACATAGAATGTCAAGGAGAAGTAGAATATGGAATATGTAACATTGAACAACGGCGTAAAGATGCCAAAATTAGGTTTTGGAGTATTTCAGATCTCAAAGGAAGAATGTGAAAAATGTGTCCTTGACGCAATCAAAGCAGGATACAGACACATTGATACAGCACAATCTTATTTCAATGAAGAAGAAGTGGGAAATGCGATCAGCAAATGTGGGATTGCAAGAGAAGAATTGTTTATTACCACAAAGGTATGGATTGACAACTATGGCTATGAGAAGGCAAAACAATCTGTGTTAAAGTCTATGGAAAAATTGAAAACAGATTATATAGATTTGGTTTTGCTTCATCAGCCATTCAGTGATTATTACGGTGCATACCATGCATTACAGGATTTATATGAGGAAGGAAAAATCAGAGCAATCGGTGTCAGCAACTTTTCACCGGACAGATTAGCGGATATGGCCGCTTTTAATAAGATAGCACCTCAGGTAAATCAAGTTGAAACAAATCCCCTTCATCAACAGATCAGTGCACAGGAAAACATGGTGAAACGTGGCGTCCAGATGGAAGCATGGGCGCCATTTGGAGAAGGAAAAAGCAACATGTTCAAAAATCCTGTGTTAAAAGAAATAGCAGATAAATATGGAAAATCTGTGGCACAGGTTATTTTAAGGTGGCTTATGCAGCGGAATATTGTTGCTCTGGCAAAGTCCACTCATACAGAACGAATAAAGGAAAATCTTGAAATCTTTGATTTTCAGCTTTCAGACGGGGATATGAATAAAATCACAGCATTAGACACAAAGTCAAGTTTATTTTTTGACCACCAGACACCAGAAACAGTTGACAGATTCGTAAATATGATTGAAGAAAGAAAAGGACGAATTTAAACTTTTAAGACGGGAAGTAAATTCAATGAAAAAAATAATCAATTTATTATCAGGGATAACACTGATACTCGCTCTTACGGCCTGCGGAACATCGGGAGCAGAAGCCGGAAAGGATAAGGATGCAGCTTCTAAAGAACAGGCAGCAAACAGCTTACAGACACAGCAGACAGATATGGGAAAAGCTTTAGTCGTATATTTTTCCATGCCGGAAACCACTAATCCCAACAATATGACAAAAGCAGAGGCTGACAGCACAGTGATCGTTGACGGTAAAGTATTAGGAAATACCCAATATGCAGCAACTGTTATTCAAGAAAACACAGGAGCAGATATGTTCCCCATTGAACCTAAAACTCCATATCCGACAGATCATGGTACCCTGGTAGAACAGGCAGAAAAAGAAAAGGAGAACAAGCTTCGTCCGGAAATAAAAAACCGTATAGAAGATATAAGCCAATATGATACGATTTTTCTTGGCTATCCTACATGGTGGAGCGATATGCCAATGATACTATATTCTTTTTTGGATGAGTATGATCTTTCGGGAAAGACAATCATTCCCTTTAATACTCATGGCGGCAGTGGATTTGCAAATACGATTGACACTATTTCTGAGCTGGAACCTGATGCAACAGTGAACAAAAACGGCTTTACTGTTTCCAGAGATAATGTTCAAGAAGCCGAAAATGATATTATTGTTTGGCTCAGCGGCCTAAAAGAATAGGGAACCGGGTATCTGGTAAACGGTGTTGTATACCTGTTATGGGAGTTGAACCCAGGGTGTGGGCTATAAATTTGCAGAGGATAAAACAAATGAAAGGCGGGGCGTTCAGAACAGCCTGTAAAGCAAAAACTGTCTGAAACGTCCCCACCTTTTCAGGAGCGGCAGAAAAAGCTGATATCTGTTTTACCGTTGATCCAATCAATCACCGTCTGCACATGTCTCCTCTTCATCAAGCTCCCGCATCAGCTCCGAAAAGCTTTCCCGCTCAAACTCCTGAATGGATATGGACTTTTTATTGGGATTGGCGAACACAAAGGTCTTATCCACGTTTTCCACATAGTTCTGGATCTTGTCATTGGTGGCGCTGATAATGGCCTGGAAGCCCAGCCCCCGGATCAGTTCAATGCAGCTTGCCACCTTCTCCCCATCCATTTTGGAAAACGCTTCGTCAAGCACCACCAGACGGAGGGTGGGATTCCTCTGGATCTTGGGAGATAAGCTGATCCGGTAAGCCTGGGCAAAGCTGGCTAACAGAGCCACGTAAAGGGGATTCTGCCCCTCGCCCCCGGAATTCTTCTTGATCATCTTGCTTAAGCGGATCTTAATGACCTCGTCCTCGTTCTGTATGATCTGCTGCATGTCAAAGGATAAATACGTCCGGTAATCCGCATACTTATCCATGTTCCGCTTGGCCTCTTCCATCTGCTCCGCCGTGGCATTTTCCGGCGGGATGAAGATGTTTATAAGGTCATTGATTATTTCCCCGTACTGGCTCTCATGCTCCATGGTGAATAAATTCATCTGGTCATCCAGGGAATCCGTAAGACAGGCGGGATTAACTTCCAGGGAATCATCCATGAACATGTCGTAATATCTCCCATCCGGTCCCCGATTCCTTCCGATAACAAACTGGTACTTATCCTTTCCGAAATCCAGCCTGCTGATGATCCGGTTCAGCTCATCCTTTCGCAAAAGCGCATCTCTTATAGCGCTGCGGATCTTGAACATAAAGTCATCCTTAAAATGAAGGACAGCAGACTTTGCCTGCTCCGCAGCCATATTTTTATATTCCTCCAGACTGCCGCACTCCATGACCTCAAGAAGCCGGTCGTACTCACGGTTATCCTTTGCTGTCAGGGAAAAACTCCGGTTAGGGTATTTCCTGGCATACTCGCCTCTGGCGCCTACAAGGGCCTGGAACGCCTGGTCCCTGGCGTCTTCCGCTTCCCTGCATTTTCCCCAAAATTTATTCTTCCATTGGTCGTACCGGTGGTTTTCTCTGCTTTCCAAAAGTTCCTTTACCCTGGATTCCAGTTCCTCATCCGGTTCAAATTCCTGCTCCTTTAAAACCAGCTCTTCCTGCTGTTGCAGGGATTCTCTGCGAAACCGCTCTATCTCACTGTTGATGCCAAAAATCAGCTCATCCACTGCCCTCTGCTCCGCCCTTTTTCTTTCGCAGAGCTGTAAGACAGCTTCCCTTTCTTTCACCCAGCCTTCTACATCCTGGGCCTTCAGCTTTTCCAGTTTCTGTTCCAGCCGTCTGATCTCTTTTTCCTTTTCCTTAAGGGCCGCCATATCCTGCTGCCACTCTAAGTAAACGGCCGCATCCTCGCTTAAATCCTCCATGGATAAGATCCGCCCGCATTCCTTTAAAACCTGCTCCTGAGGCTTTTTCTCCTCTTCCATGGCAGCCAGGTTCTTTTCCAGAAGCCGGATCCTTCTCCTGACACTGTCTTTGCCGATATAGGCAAATTTCGTATAATTATCGGGATTCATATGCTGCAGGCGGAAGGTATGGTACAGCATGCAGTCAGGAGTCACTCCTATGCGGCATTGGCGCAGCTCTTCTAAATTCCTGCACTTGACCACCCTGCCCAAAAGCAGGTCAATGTATGGCTGTAAATAAGCCTCCCTCACAATGATCTCTTCCGCAAGGCCGTCTTTTACCACTTCATAGGAATTCTGACCCACTTTTTCCGTATCCAGGACCGCCACATTAAAATATTCCGCCTTGTCCAGTTCCTCATAAACAGCCATGGCCGCTTCTGCATAAGCAGGAGCTACTACCAGGGACAACTTGTTATTTCCCAGATAGCCTTCCACCGCATTTCTCCAGGTCTCATCCCTGATATCCAGAAGGTCTGCAAGCACATGGACCTCCACTGCCTTGCCGGTTTCCTCCAATAGCCGCTGCTGGATCCAGGATCTGGCACGCTCCAGATACTTGGGATAGGCCTTGCTTCCGGCCTTTAACTGGACCAGTTCTTCACTTGTCTGGCGCTCCTTTTTCCGGATATCCCGGAGGATCCCTTCCGCCTCTTTCTGGGTCTCTTTTGTTTCCTGCCCCATTTCAGCGATGGATCTTTTCAGGCGGTTCAGCTTCTCTTCATCAATGGTGTTCTTTTCAAATTCTTCTATGTCCCATATGGTCTGGTTGGAAGTGGCCTCTTCGTCGATCCATTCCTTTAACCGCTCCCCTGTCTGGGACCATCTGGCAGAGCTTTTCCCTAAATGGCTTAACAATTCCCTTGCTGTTTCCAACTGATTTTTTAAATCCTCATAACCGGTGGAAGAAATCCGCCGGAGCAGTTCATTTCCCTGCAAGTTCAAATCTTCCATCTGCCTTTCCAG
Organism: Lacrimispora brassicae; assembly: GCF_054772055.1. NCBI lineage: Bacteria > Bacillati > Bacillota > Clostridia > Lachnospirales > Lachnospiraceae > Lacrimispora > Lacrimispora brassicae. The sequence continues at coordinate 128,413 of NZ_BRYH01000026.1, forward strand.
GGCCGTCTTCTGGCTCTCCTGGCGGCTTAAATCCTCCTTTGCAAGCCCGGACTTATCCGTCAATGCCTGGATCCTGGCATGGTAATCCAGGATCTCCATCCTGCGGAAGAAATACGTATTTTGAACGATCTCCTCTTCCTTTTCCTGAACGGATGAAAATCTTTCCCTCATACCCTTTAAGTAATCGATCTCCACAGCCGTGTCTTCAATCTTCTTTCGCATCCGTCCGTACTGCATGACGCTTTCCTGCATATCCTCGATATGGATGTCCTGCTCCATGCAGATGTATTCCTTTACAAAATCCTCCAGCTTGATGTTCATGCGGAAGGGAATGGCCCGTTTAAACAGAAGAGGGAATTTTTCCGAATCAAGGCCGCCTAAGTATACATCATACAACTGCCTGCGGAACCGCTCGTTATGGGAGGTTGCAAAGTAATCCTCTTTGGCGTAAAGGGTCTGCAAATAAGCGGACACCTCCTGAGTTGTCATGGTCCTGGAACCGGTACGGTAGCCGTTTTCCCAGAGAGGTCCTTTGTGCCAGAAGAATTTTCTGGATATATCATTGGTGGCCGTATCCACATCAAAGACGATTCCAATGCACTGGCATTCTTCCGTATCCGTCCGTTTCAGTTCCAGCACAATGGTGGTGGAAAAATTCTGGTTCCTCAAATAGGCGAATTCGTTATTCTCCCCGATATTCACCATGCCACGCAGATACTCGATCAGGCTCCTGTCCGAATCATCGGCCGCAGCCTTGTTAAAGAATCCCCTGCCGTCGGTATTGGCGTAAAGGAGGATCTGCATGGCATCAATAACAGTGGATTTTCCGCTGCCGGAATGGCCGGTAAAAAAATTGATCTCCTGATTAAAGGATAAGGTCTTCCGGTTGATATAATGCCAGTTGTTAAGGAGTATCCGGGACAGGGCTTCAAATTTCTGGTTCGTCATCATCATCCTCTCCTTCTCCAAATGCTTCTAATAATCCACGCACGTCATCTCCAAACAGCACCACATTGATGCAGGGATAGATGACCATACGGCTGTCTCCATCTAAATCCTCCAAAATATCCAGAGGCTCCAGGATCTGATATTTCTTTAACAAAGCAATTGCCCGGCGGATCTCTGTGGGGGATGGCTGCTTCTTAAATAAGCGGTAAGTTCCCAGCTTTTCATGGATCTCGCTTAAGGTGGTGTAAATGTTGACACTGGTGGAAACTGCCGCCATCTGTTCATCGTAGATCAGCTTTAAGACCAGCAGATAAAGGGTAGCCAGCTTGGGAAGTTTGTCTCCCACCGTAGTCTCTCCCTGGATGTAAATAAGGCCTAGCTGGCTGTTTTCCAGAACGGCTACCCCGCTGACGGCAAGATAGGCCCGGATAAATTCCAGATGCTTGTTGCAGGTTTTAAATTCCTGGTTATAGGAAAACCGGCCGGAACGCTTGTCATACTTGTGCTCCAGCACAAAGGTCTGCTGGAGAAGAAGCCTTAAGCCTGCCCTAACCTCTTCCTTTTCCCCCTGCCCCAGGGCGTCATAATATGGGATCTGGCTGATGATGCCAGCACTTTCTTCATATGTCATGATTCTTTCCTCCTTACAAATACCAGCTTCGGATAGCAATATCTGCCGTTGTCAATGAGCTCTGTCTCCTGATCCTCCACCTGATACAGGCTCTTCCTTCTGGTGGAGTAATCATAGGCCAGGATCAGCTTTTCAAACTCCTCAGGGGAATTGACCGTATCTTCTCTTACCTCCATACGGCCGTTTTCCATATGGGATTCAATATAACTTTCGATCTCCCGGCCGCTGTACCGGCTTTTTAAACGGTTTAAATCCAGGATCTCCTCCATGGTAAGCTCCACAGCCTCTTCCTCAGGCATTAGATTCTCCTTAAAGCCTGACCTGGCTCTTCTCTTTTTATAGAGGGATTTTTCAGAGAGTATGGATATCTGGGATAAATTCATGAGGTTTCCCACTTCCTTCACGGCCTCGTCCTGATCCTCTGTCTGGGAGAGATGATTTAAAAGCCTGATCACAAGGCCCTTCATGCTGTCTTCCTGGTTTAGAAGATAGTTAAGCCTTGTAACCGTTGCCCGGATATAACGGGAATGCTCCCTGTCCATATTGGCAATGCGGTGTTCAATGTCGTCAAAGCCCCTTTCGATCTGGTCCAGCTTTTCCCCAATATCCCCAGCGGTCACTTTCTGCCCGCTGCGGCGGCTCATCTGTTCCATCCATTCCACATCTTCCCGCATGGAGCTGATCCACCGCTTAATATCATTTTTGTAAAGATAGAAATTATCTGAAGTTTTTAACATATGGTATTTCTTTTTTACAATTTCCTCCACATATCCTTCCAGATGTTCCTTTAACAGCTCCCCATACGCCTTCTGCTCCAAAAGGCTTGCAAAGAATTTGTCCATGTTGTGGAGCATGTCCTGCAGGGTCTTGTTAAGCCGCTTTGTGTTGACATAAGCTGTGTTTAAAAGGCTTACACCGGCTCTTGGATCATTTTTCAGGGAAAAAAGGATGGCGTAGACGTTCTGGATATAAATCTGGGTCTCATCCTCTTCATCACTTGCAAGCTTAAAAAAAGCCTCAATCATGACGGCCGCATAATCAGGGATCACAATATTCACCGTCATGGAGGCATAATCATCCACTTTCCTAAGCCAGCCTGCCCTTAACAGCCAGTTTAAGACCCTGACTGCGGTTGGCTCTAAGGCATCCGCCTCATCTTCCAGTTCATCCTGCCAGATGACCAGACGTTTCGCAGTAAAATATTCCTCCAGAACCTGAATGCACACCTCACGGCTTAAAAAGTAGTTGCTGTATTCATATTCCTCATTGATTTTTAACAAAGCTTCTATGTAAGTGGACCTGTTAATGGAACGGAACAATCCCCAGAACCGGTCGGGTATTTCATTCATCAATATCATTTGCTTCTGCTTCATCTCCTGTTTTTCTGATTCCAACCATGAAGTAACCGCCTTGCCCCTATAAAAGCAGACAAAAAGAAACGGCTATCATCAGTTATGACAGCCGATTGATCTTTGTTTTTACGGGTTTTTCTTTTAATCCAAGGCCTCTTTCTTTATATTATAACAAAAATCCCCATTTCTTACAATAAAATTATGAGAGCATATCCCATCTGCCATACCCGAAAACTTTCATTGCCCGCCCATACTCCATATGGTATCATAGAAAGAAAATACAAATGGTATTTGGTTAGGAGAGTCCACGAATATGAAATATAACAATCCAACATTTTTTAAGTGGTTCAAATCAATCCTGCTGGTTGTGGCAGCGATTTTATTGTTGTGTTCTATTCTGTGCGGCTACATGCTGGTTCTGCTCCGGAACAATGCCATCCAGATGAGCAGCAATTTAACCCAGTATATTCAGACAAATATTGATTCCCGCCTGTTTGAGCTGTATAAATACTCCTCCACTCTTGAACTCCATCCTGCCAACATCTATCTTAAGAAATTAAAAACAGCTCCGAAAACCATTGATCCGAAAGTCTATCAGTTCAGTGATCAGATGTTAAACTACAATTATTCCAATAAATTAATCAACAGTATCTTCATCTATTACCCGAACCTCCAAAAAATTGTGGGCAATTTAGGCTGCTATGATGCAGACTCCTATTATGCCCTGGATAATCTCCTGTTGTTAAACGGCTATGAACAATGGCTGGACACTCTCACCATGGAATCAGACAGCGACTTTGCCTATCTGCAGTCAGACAGCCGAAACCAGTTCTGTTATATCAGGAAGATAAAAAACTCAGAGGAGCTTGCAGGTTATCTTGTTTTTGAGTTGAATACGGATGAACTGTTAAATTCTTCCCTTTTGACGGAAAATTCCGGGGATCCTCATTCATCTCTTGGTATTTTGCTGGATGGCCAGTTGATTGCCTACACAGGAAACAGCGAAGAACTGACCCGGCTTGCCACATTGCTGCCCGGCAAACTGGAGGCTCCTGTCATTTTGGAGGAATCCTCTTCCCTGCTGTATGCCAGGCCCTCCTCTTTGCAGAATCTGTGCTATTTAAACGTATATTTTCATAAAAAAAACTTACAGCCGGTTTATATCACTCTTGGAATATGCATCTTGGGCATCATTGCCTGCACAATCTCAGGCCTCTTCGCTTCTGTACTCATCAGCCGGAAGAATACCAGGCCCCTCATCAGCCTGCTAGATAAAATCGGAGGCATCCCGGATAAAGAAAATGATGAATATGAAACCATTCATAAGCGCTTTGACCAGTTAATCAAAGACCACTGGGAAAACACCGAAAAAGTACAGGAACAGCAATCCCTGATTAATAATTTCTTCTTAAAAACAGTACTTTACGGTGACATGCACAGCGAATATGCTATTTTTAATGTGGCCAAAAGATGCAATATCTTATTTGAGAATCCACGCTATTTAGTCGCCATAGCTGAACCCATTTCCGCCAGGCCCCAGCCGGATGAAGACCTGCTTTTTACCATCAACAAATATTGCGAAACAAACCATTTTGATGTGATATCCTCCTTCCATGAAGGAAATCTCGTGATTCTTTTTAATATTGAGGAAACTGTTACACAGAATATGATTTCAAAGTTTATAAAAGAGATGAAGGCGGATGTGTTAGGAGAAGATAAATGGGTCATTGCCCTTGGTTTAGACTATGACGGTCTTGTCAATATACAATACAGCTATGCCCAGGCTGTTACGGCCCTGCACTACCAAATCAAACAGGAATCACCAGTCATCTGCTATAACAACTACATGGAAAATATTGCATCACCAGGTTTATCCTATATTGATACCTTTGAAAACTTCTCCAAAAATATGATCCAGAACGATTATAGCGCCGCACTGGTCCTGGTGCCCGCTGTTTTTGACAATTATTTTTCCGAGAAGGATTCTTCAGAAGTTACTAAAGTAAAATTCAGGGCCATACAGAATCTCTTACTAAATGCCAAGCAGAAGGTCAATCAGGAGATTAAGACATCCGGATGCAGCATTCATACAGCTCAGATTCTGTCCTGCACTTCCCCTGCACAGTTGCGCGAGTATACGCAGTGTATTTTAAAAGAACTGTCAACCCCTTCACAAAGTACCAAAAACATCGCGTCCAGCATTGCTGAACGCGCCAAAGCCATCATTCAAAGGGATTTTTCCGATCCGATGCTGGGTCTTTACCGGATTTCGGCAGAACTGAATATCAGTGACTCTTACCTTTCCACTACCTTCAAAACCGCCTTTGGCATCGGTGTGGTACAGTATATCAATTCCCTGCGGATTGAACAGGCCAAAAAACTAATCTGCAACACAAATTTAAGTATCCGGGAGATTGCATTAGCCGTAGGATTTTCCAGTGATGCTTCCTTCATCAGAGTATTCAAGCGCTACGAACTGCAGACGCCGAATACTCTGAGAAAGAACAAGAGATAACTATTTATTGACTTCTGTTATGATATCCTCTTAATGATTTCCCGGTTTATCTTCCGGCGCAGTTCAAACAGATAATTACTGCTGGAGGGGTATGACTTAAACGTCATTTTTTTCTTCTCCCCCTCCAGAATCAAAGACTCCACGGTTTCCCGGCTTGACAAACTTTCCAGTAACTCCATGGCCCGCAGGTCATAAAAAGCTTCCATCTGTACCTGGTTCCTGATGGAGGAAACCACACTGCCTCCCTCTCCCGGATACACCAGATAAGGATCTCCGGAAGGAAATCCATAGCCTGCATGGGTTTCCACATAAGGGTCAATATGCCGGAGGGAGAAAGCAGAATTATAAAAATTGTAGCCCCAATGCAGGAATCCCTTGATGCGGTACAGGTACATCAGCACTCCCATGATCCGGTTTCTCGCACTTGGCATAGCATAGAACCGGTTTGGCACATCCACACATTGTACGCAGCAATAATACACCCACAGATCCTCCACACCATGGTCAATAAATGGCTGGATATGGTCATCAGCCGGAATAGGGTGCTCTACGATACCCTGCTTGTAAAATTCGTAGCTGCTGAGCGCATCCACAATGGTATATCCCTCTAACAGATCAGTAACCTGTTTTTTGGCTGTCAGATAACTCTTAAGATGTTCTTCCCCAGGCTCATCCGAAATATGGAAAAACAGTTGGTTCTTCTCATATCCCAGATCTGCCAGCTTCCCTAAAAGCGCTGGTACAAAGCTTTCCAGAAAATGCCGGTACTCTGGGGAAACAGCTTCTACCTCCCAGCCAAAGATCTGCTCCATGCCGTTCTCTGTTTCAGCAATGATCTTTGGTGTGGCATGTGCTCCCCACTGGGTAAAGAAATGAGCGATTTCCAGATTCTGAATCCCATATTTCCTGCATAGCTTACACCACCGCTCCAGTTGACCAAAGCCGAAACGGTACTGCCCTTTTTCCCGTATCACCTCCACCAACTGGACGGTTGTCCTGGTCCCTCCTACTGCCGTATCCAGCGGCTGTGTAAAAACAGGCGTCAGCAGTAAGTTGATCCCGCACTCTTCTCCTGCAAAACGGATATAGTTCTCAACAATCTGCCAGTGCTCCTCACTAAAAGCCTCAACCTTATAATAGTCCGCCAGACAATCCGCATGAAACCACTCTGTATGCAGAAGTCTCTGCTCCGGTAAGACCGCCGGAAGTACCTGCAGCTCCAAGGTCTGCTTCCAGTTCTGTTCCACTGCATGGGGATTATGGATGATCACGCCGTTTGCATAAGTTGTCACCTCTTCCGCTTCTGCCGTAATTGTTATCTCATGGCTCCCCGCCTCCAGATTCCCCAGATCAATATCAATCCAGACGCTTCTCATCTGACCGGGAACAGGAATCACCGTGCCGTCAAAAGGTAACAGCACATCCGGGAACATGCCCGCTTTGGTAGTTATATAATTTGTATCATATTCCGCATAACAGGGATAATCCGAAGGCACCAGTCCCACCTTCCTCATTCTCGCCTCTGCACCGGATACCTGGATGCGAAATCTCTGCTGCGGCATCCCCCGCTCTCCGTCCAGGGCAGTATATACCAACTGAAAAGATACTATTTCATTCCTAAATCCCTCCAGCTTCCATCCCGGTTTCCATGTTTCCGGCATACAATCCGGAAATACCTTTTCCAGGGAATGTGTCAAAAAAAACTCGTAATATACCATAGATAAAAATCCTCCTTTTTTGTTATCCTTTGATTCCGCTCATGGCAATTCCTTCCACAAACTGTTTTTGAAGGAAAATATACAGAAGAAATGGCGGCAAAAAGGCCAATGTGGAGCCTGCCATCACCAAGCCGTAGTTGGTTGAATAGCTTCCCTTCAGCGCAGAAATGGCAAGTGTCAACGTCTGCATTTCCGGTTTCGTCACGATTACCAACGGCCAGAGGAAATCATTCCAGCAGGTGATAAAGGTAAAAATCATTAAAGATATCATGACCGACTTAATCAGCGGTATCACGATAGAAATAAATATCCGGTTCTCACCACATCCATCAATTCTGGCTGCTTCCAGAAGCTCATCCGGTATGGTCACCATAAACTGCCTGATCAAAAAAACACCAAAGGCATTGATAATCGGTAAAAACAGCGCCGGGTAAGTATTCATGAGCCCCAGCTTTTTCATGATGGTAAATACCGGAATCAACGTTACCTGCCCTGGAATCATCAATGTGGCAAGATAGAGGTTAAACAACTGGTCTCGAAACGGAAACTTCTTCTTGGCAAAAGCATAGGCCGCCATTGAAGAGATGACGCAATTGAGCACACAGGCAGAAACAGTCACGATGATACTGTTGGCCAGATTGGTGGCCAGATTGAAATTCCGGAATACGCGGTTATAATTAATAAAGCTGAAATCTGCATTTTCAAAGTTTAAATCCAGCACTGTTTTCTGTGTCAATGATACCAGCATCATATAGATAAAAGGAGCCATAGCCAGAAGCGCAGCAAATAAAAGAACTGCCCCGATGATGATTTTGAATATCCAGCCTTTCTTGTCCGCGTTCCTCATGCTGCCTCCTCCCCTCTGTCCTTTAATAATAATTTCTGCACAAAGGATATAAACAGTACAAATACAAACATCAGCAGGGCGATGGCACTTGCATATCCCATGTTATATTCCTTAAATGCCGTATTATAAATTGTCAGCACCAATGTAACCGTGCTCATACCAGGACCGCCTCCTGTCATGGTATACACCAGATCAAACACCTGAAATGACCAGATCGTACCCAGGGTCACAACCAGGAATGTCACGCTGGACAAGCTGGGAAGTGTAATATATATAAAGTTCTGTACCGGTGATCCACCATCCACCTCAGCCGCTTCATACAAGCTCCGTGGAATGTTCATGATTCCCGCATAATAAATCACCAGAAAGTATCCTACGTTCTTCCAGATGTTGGTAATGCAGATACTGATAAGTGAAGTAGATTTTCCGCCCAGCCAGTTAATATGGGGAATGCCCAAAAATCCCAGCACATAATTCACAACACCGGTGGGGCTTAACAGAATCGACCATAAAGTTCCAACCAGGATCGCGGAGGCGATAACGGGAATAAATAACGAACTTTTCACAAAATTCCCAAATCTGGTTTGGAACTGTTCTGCAATAACTGCCGCAAATATCAACGAAAGTATCGTCTGGGCTGGCACTGTGATCAGCGTAAATATAGCTGTATTCTTCAACGACGCCCAAATATAAGAATCCTTAAGCATCCTGGCATAATTTTTAAGACCAACGAACTGGGCTGGCTGCAAAACATTATATTTTGTAAAGCTGAAATAAACATTCATGATAATGGGGATTAAAGAAAAGACCATAATCAGTATAAAGCTGGGCAGCACATATGCAATACCGGTTAAAGCCTCTTTTTGTTTGCTCTTCATAGACTTCCCTTCCTTTTGCCTGTATAAAGTTCTGCCTGACGAATCAGATTCTGTCAGGCAGATCATGGACTACTAATTAATACTTTCAGAATATTCTACTGTTTTCTGAATCGCCTCTTCCGGCGTTAAATCTCCCAGCATCATCAACTGTAAATTCTTGTATAAAGTATCCATAACTTTAAAGGAACCATTTGCAACAGGCAGGGTATGTAAATATTCATTCTGAGTCTCATACATATCCTTAAACGCCGGGTTATCATTATATTCCTCATCCTTGGTAATCGGAGGAAATCCGGCAATCTCTGTATGGAAGCTGGACATCACGGCCGCAGACGTCATGTACTTAATAAGGTCCACTGCTAATTCTTTATTTTTGCATGCATTGCTTACAATCAGTGCATCGGATGCTACCCATGTAGCCTTTGTCTTTTTCTCAAAACTGGGGATAAATGACCAGTTGATGCCAGCATCAGTTAATACACCTGCTGATTTTGCATCCATAGAAGCTACTGCTATACGGTCTTCACAGAACTGGGCTCTCACATCATCTCCGGACAACGCCAGACTTTCATCTGTAAGCACACCGTATTTGAATTTCAAATCATAAAGGAACTGCGCTGCCTCCACGGCTGCTCCATTGTCCATCAAAGCAACCTTACTGCCGTCTTTATTATAGATATCTCCGCCGGCCTGCCATAAATATGGATAATAGATGTTATTTAATGCACCGATTGCCGGATCCGCCCATTCCTGTGCAAAAGGTATTACATTTCCTAAATTGGCTTCTTTCACCTGTACCAGCACCTTGGTCAGTTCATCCCATGTCTCCGGCAGCTCTGTAACTCCTGCTGCCTTTAAAATGTCCATGTTGAAATATGGAATTCTCGCATTTCCTACAATAAATGGAATGGCATACTGTCCGCCCTTCATGTTCCCCTGATCGAAATAAAGATAATTATCCTTCTCTTCCTGTGTGAAATAACTGTCAACATCTGCCAGTGTTCCCATCTCAATAAAATCATTGAACATCTCCAGATACATATAGCCTACATCCGGGCCTTCGCCGGAGGAGAAGCCTGTGAGATATTTTTCTTCATAATTACCCCATGGTGTAATTTCAATGGACAGTTTTACATTGTTCTCTTCCGCCCAAGGCTCTAGCGTTTTAGTCCAGAATTCCTTATCCAGGGAATCTCCTGTTCCAAATGGGGGCATCCATAACAGAAGATTTGTCTTCTCCCCTTTATCTGCTCCTTTTGTGCTGTCTGCATCACTGCTTACACTGCTTGCCACTGCACTTGTTTCTCCATCCGCTCCTTTTCCGCACCCTAATAGAGAAACACCCGTCATTGCCGTAACCAACAAAACACCCAATACTTTTTTTGCTTTCATAAGCTCGCTCTCCTTCTCTGTTCTCCTTTTGTTACTGCTTCGTACGCACTCTTATCTTAGCAGATTATTTTAAAATCTTAAATGTTCCATTTTTTATGGGTTTAAGCATTTATTATATGATTCAGCATTAAAAATCATATTTTATGTGATTAATTTACATTTTTTTAGTTTTTTACATACACTTTTTTCGTTACTATGCACTTAACTCGTTATTTTTTATTGGTCATTGTGTAAAAATTGTATATTTGAGCAATATGCCAATGCCACTCTCAACTCCCCTGCCCTCCCAATCTTAAGCGGCAGGGTCTTCTTTCTTACTTCTTATTGTAAAATGTTCTTATGCATTATAAATACATTCTCAAAATTAAAGCCACTAACCGACTTGAAGGATTACAAAACAATTGCAGCAGATGAATCACATCATCTGCTATTTGTCATACAAAAAAAGAAAAGGCTGCAGCAGAAGCTAATTAAAACTCCCTGCTGCGCCCTTTCTTTAATGGACTGTTTGATAAACTTAATAACATTGGCTTTAGAGGTATCATATCATAGTTCCATTAGATGTTTTTATATCCTCTTTTCTATTAAACAAATAAACCGGCTGCCTGATGATCTTAAGCCTTAATTCTTAACATCTCCCACATCAAAATGAGATTCCTTTGGCTCCTCTTTTTCCTCTGTCCAATCGGAAAGATCGTCTTCCTCTTCCTTTGGCTTTTCTGCTTTTTCAGAATCCTTGTTCTGTTCCACAGGCTCGGGAATTCCCTTTGCCTCCCGGAATATTTTCATGAATTCCTTACCGGTGATGGTCTCTCTTTCGATGAGGAATTCCGCGATCTTATCCATTACATCACGGTTTTCCGACAAAAGGCTCTTGGCCTCTTCATAAGCTTCTTTCAGCATCTTCATGACTTCATCATCAACCTGGGAAGCAGTCGCTTCCGCGCAGTTCATTACGGTCCGCCCGCTTAAGTACTGGTCTTCCTTGGTCGCCAGCCCCATAAGGCCGAATTTCTCTGACATACCGTACTGGGTGATCATGGCGCGGGCCACCTTTGTGGCCTGTTCAATATCATTGGCCGCACCGGTAGTAACGGTGTCAAAGATGATCTCTTCTGCCGCACGGCCGGCCAGATAGCCTACCAGCATGGCATGAAGCTCTTTTCTGGAATTTAAGAACTTCTCTTCCTCCGGAACATGCATCACGTATCCCAATGCCCCCATGGTCCTTGGAACAATGGTGATCTTCTGTACAGGCTCCGAATCCTTTTGCAGGGCGCTGACCAAAGCATGGCCCACCTCGTGGTAAGAAACAATGCGCCGCTCCTCTTTATTAAGAACACGGTCTTTTTTCTCCTTGCCTACAAGCACCACTTCCACTGCCTCAAACAAGTCCTTCTGGGCCACGGAATGGCGGCCGTTTTTTACCGCCAGGATAGCGGCTTCATTGATCATGTTGGCAAGGTCGGAACCAACGGCTCCTGAGGTTGCCAGAGCTATGGCATCTAAGTCAACAGTATCGTCAAGGAGCACATCCCTGGCGTGAACCTTTAAAATATCCACACGGCCCTTTAAATCCGGCTTATCCACAATGATCCGGCGGTCAAAACGGCCGGGTCTGAGAAGGGCCGGGTCCAGGATCTCCGGGCGGTTGGTGGCTGCCAGCACCAAAAGTCCCTTGGAGGAATCAAAGCCATCCATCTCCGAAAGAAGCTGGTTTAAGGTCTGCTCCCTTTCATCATTTCCTCCGCCGAATTTGGAGTCACGGCTCTTTCCGATGGCATCCACTTCATCAATAAAAATAATACAGGGAGCAGATTCCTGGGCCTGCTTAAACAAATCCCGGACACGGGAAGCTCCCACGCCTACAAACATCTCTACAAAATCAGAACCGGACAGAGAATAAAAAGGTACATGGGCCTCACCTGCAACCGCTTTGGCCAACAGGGTTTTTCCCGTTCCCGGAGGGCCTACAAGAAGGGCTCCTTTGGGAAGCTTAGCACCGATCTTTGTATATTTTCCAGGATTGTGGAGGAAGTCCACGATCTCTGTTAAGGATTCCTTTGCCTCATCTTCTCCCGCTACATCCTTAAAGGTAATACCTGTTTCCTTTTGCACATAGACCTTGGCGTTGCTCTTTCCTACACCCATAAGCCCGCCGCCGCCGACTCTGCGCATCATGAAGTTCAAAAGGAATCCCATGGCAGCAAACAAAAGCAGGTAGCTGACAATGGTCTGAATGAAAAAATTGCCGTCACGGCGGGTTCTTAAGGTTTCCACCCCGGCGGTGCGAAGGCGCTCCGCAAGATTTAGATCGTTGTCCATTCTTACGGTATAATAAGTAACGCCAGGCTTATATCCCTCCCAGGTCTTCTTGGGATTTATAGTGATCTTTGAATCCTCCACATTAACCGATTCCACCTGCTTGTTATCTACCATATTCATAAAGGTGTCATAACTCAGTTCCTTATTGGTCCTCGTTGTAATCGCATTGTGCAGGTAAGAAATCCCTGCTACCGCAATAAGAAACGCCATGACCCATATGGCGATTGCCTGGGTGTTCTTCGGCATCTTATTATTATTATTCTGATTCTTGTTATCCATCTGTGTAAATTCTCCAATCCGGATAGATTCTACCCATTCTATACCTCTATCATTATAGTGTCAGTCTCCCCATAAATCAAGAAAAGAATTATAAAATCCTTATAAACACCCAGGCTGGTTTTATTTAACAGCAATAATATTTTTTAACGTTCTTCCCGGAAATAAGCCTGCCCAAGACTTTCCGGCGGCTGATGTTCCCTCTTCTTTCTTAAACTGGTAATAATAAGCACAATGATCGTAACCCCGTAAGGCAGCGCCTTGAATATTTCCTGGGCGCCCCGGTCAAGTCCCGGTATGTAAAGGTAAAGAATATATAATCCGCCAAACAGGATGGAACCCCAGATGGCATTCACCGGTTTCCAGAGGGCAAAGATAACAAGTGCGATGGCAAGCCAGCCCCTGTCACCGAATCCATTGTTCGTCCATGTCCCGCCGGAATATTCCATGACAAAATACAGTCCGCCAAGTCCGCTTAAACCTCCTCCGATGCAGGTTGCCGCATATTTGTAGGCTGTTACGTGAATGCCGGCCGCATCCGCAGTTGCTGGGTTTTCTCCCACAGCTCTTAAATTCAGTCCTTTTCTGGTTTTGTTTAGGAAAAAGGAAAGTATTACAGCCAGAGCGATCCCCAGATAAGTCAGAAAACCGTAGGAAAACAGCGCCTGACCCATAACTCCAAGCTTTGACAGACCAGGAACCGGTGTTTTAAAGGCTGCTCCGGTCACTGCAACGGAAATCTGCCCTACACCTCCGGCAAGCTTTGATAAGGAGCCTCCGAAGAAATTGCCGAAGCCCACTCCAAATGTGGTGAGGGCAAGGCCGGTCACGTTTTGATTGGCTCTTAAGGTAATGGTCAGAATGCTGTAGATCAATCCGCCAAAAGCCGCGCAGAAAAAGGCACACAGGAAGGAGATTGCCACGCCTGCCAGACCGTTGGGATCTGCTGTGGAATTTTCATATAAAAATGCGCCCATCAGGCCTGCAATGCCTCCCATATACATCATACCCGGAATTCCAAGATTTAAGTTGCCGGATTTTTCCGTGAGGATCTCTCCCAAGGCACCATACAGGATGCCGATTCCCTGCCCGATGGCCTTTTGTATAAATATAACCAAAAATCCCATGTTTTCGTCTCCTCTCTAATCTGCTGCGGACTGATTTCCGCCCCGGATTTTTACCTTGTAATCAATAAAGAATTCACAGCCCAGAATAAAGAACAGAATAATCCCCGTTATTACATCAGAAGCATTTTCATTTAAATTGAACTGAGAGGCGATCTGACCGGCGCCCTTTTGCATGAACACAAGGAAAAAGGATACCAGGATCATGGAAAAGGTATTGAACTTGCTGAGCCAGGAAACGATGATCGCCGTAAAGCCCCTGCCTCCGGCCGTGCTGGTGGATATGGTGTGGCTGGCTCCGCTGACTATGATGAATCCGGCGATCCCGCATACTGCCCCGGAAAGAGCCATGGTTCTCAAAATAACTTTTTTCACGTTAATGCCCGCATATCGGGCCGTGTTGGTACTCTCACCCACAACGGAAATTTCGTATCCGTGCTTGCTGTATTTTAAATAAAGAAACATGGCGGCTGCAAGTGCCAGGACGATCACCATGTTCCAGCCGTATTCCAAGCCAAACAGCCTGGGCAGCCAGCCGCCCTTTGTGGAGGAATTGATGGTTCCCACGGAATTGGACCCCTTGGGGTTTTCCCAGAAAATAATCCCATAGGTAACCACCTGCATGGCCACATAATTCATCATCAGGGTGAACAGGGTCTCATTGGTATTCCAGAAAGCCTTGAAAAAAGCGGGAATGACTGCCCAGGCCATGGCAGCCAGAACGCTTCCCAGAAACATCAGGGGAAACAGGACAAAGATCGGAAGAGAGTTTCCAAAATAGATCATCATGGCAGCCGAAGTAACTCCGCCTATGAGTACCTGTCCTTCCGCCCCGATATTCCAGAACCTCATTTTAAATGCAGGTGTGATGCCTATTGCAATGCACAAAAGGACCAGTGTATCCCGGATGGTCATCCAGGCCCGCCGCTTTGTGCCCACAGCTCCTTCAAAAATCCCCTTGTAAACCTCCATGGGGTTAAGTCCCGTAAGAGCGATGATCACCACCCCGCAGACGATCAAAGACAGCAAAACTGCTGTAAGCCGGATCATCCATGCCTTCCAGGGTTCCATGGTCTCCCTTTTTGCCATTTGGAAAACCGGTTCTTTTCCCTTACTCATTTCTGCTACCTCCTTCCTTCATCATCAGCCGTCCAATTTCCTCTTTGGCGGCTGTCCTGCCATCCACGATGCCGCTTATTTTTCCGCCGCACATGACAAGAATCCTGTCACACAGCTCCATGAGCACATCCAGATCTTCGCCCACGCACAGGACCGCTGTTCCCTGTTTTTTCTGCTGGTTCAGCAAATGGTAAATGGTATAAGAGGAATGGATATCCAGTCCCCGGACCGGATAAGCCACCAGAAGCACTGCAGGAGCAGAAGAAATCTCCCGTCCCACCAGCACCTTCTGCACATTTCCCCCTGACAGCCTCCCCACGGGAACGGCAGTTCCGGGAGTCGCGATCTCCAGCTCGTGAATGAGGCGCTCCGCCAGAGCCTTTGGGGATTTCCGGTCCGTAAAAAAGGAACGCCCCTTTTGGTAGCTTCTTAACATCATATTATCCGTTAAGTCCATGGAACCTACCAGTCCCATGCCCAGCCGGTCCTCCGGCACAAAGGAGAGCCTGACTCCGGCCCTTGCTATTTGGGCTGCCGTCATGGAAGTCAGCTCCTTCTCTCCCCCTTCGGCTGGGTAGTATGCAATGGAACCTTCTTTTGCCGGTATCAGACCGGCAATGGCCTCTAAAAGCTCCCTCTGGCCGCTGCCTGCTACTCCTGCGATACCCAGGATCTCACCGCCGTTTGCGGTAAAGGAGGCATTTTCCAGAGTCTTTACCCCTTCCTTGCCAAGACAGGTAAGCCCCTTGACATGCAGCCGCTTTTCCGGTGCTGCCGGATCAGGACGCTCAATGTTTAAACTTATCTTCTTTCCTACCATCATCTCCGTTAAAGACGCTTCCGTAGCCTCCTCTGTTGGGATTGTTCCTATGTACCGGCCCTTGCGCAGCACGGATACCCTGTCAGACAGTGCCAGCACTTCATGAAGTTTATGGGTGATGATGATGATGGAATGCCCTGCCTTTCTCATATTGTGCAGCACCGCAAACAGCCTGTCAGCTTCCTGAGGTGTTAAAACGGCGGTAGGCTCATCAAGGATCAGAAGCCCCACTCCCCGGTATAAAAGCTTTACGATCTCAACGGTCTGCTTCTGGGAAACAGACATGGTATAGATCTTCTGGTGGGGGTCCAGCTCAAATCCATATTTCCCTGTAAGTCTGTTTATTTTTTCCGCAACAGCCTTACGGTCCAGAAGCTCCCTTCCGGGAAGGCCCAGAATGATATTCTCTGCTGCAGTAAGTACCTCCACCAGCTTAAAATGCTGATGGATCATGCCGATCCCTAAGTCAAAGGAATCCTTTGGAGACCGGATGGTGACCTCTTTTCCATCTATGGAGATCTGGCCCTCATCGGGATAATAAATGCCGGAGATCATATTCATGAGGGTGGTCTTCCCGCTTCCGTTCTCACCAAGAATGGACAGAATCTCTCCCCGCTTTACCGACAGGCAGACTTTGTCGTTGGCAACTACTTTTCCAAACCGTTTGGTGATATTTTTCAATTCAATGGCATAATTCTCCTTCACCCGGTTAACCTCCCTTTCCTATTTTCCTGTATTTCCCATTCTCTTATTTAACAGCAAAAAGCGGAACCGGAATCTCCGGCGCCGCTTTTAAGCCTGACACATTCCTGCAGGACATTTAGTTACCAATGGTCGTTATGCCATCAATTAAAATGTCAAATGCCGGCGCGGAACCATGTTCAGACTCATGGAAATAACCGTCTGCGATATATTCCACATCGCTTCCGTCCTTCTTATAGGTTTCCATTTTTTTGCCTTCTACGGTAAATGCAGAAGTATCAAACACATGAAGAGTTCCTGCCTTCAGTGCATCCTCCACTTCCTTCACCTTTTCCTCGGTTCCGGGAGCGATTACATCCTTATTAAGTTCTGTAATGGAATTTGCTCCTTCTTTGTAGCCCTGACACCAGTCAGTGTCAAAGGATTTACCGTCGATGACGCTCTGTACCCCATAGGTCACATATGGGCCCCAGTCAATGGAAGCGGAAGTAAGTGCGGTTTTCGGAGCGGTGGCTGTCATGGAAATATTATAGCCCACACAAGGAATGCCGGCTGCCTCACAGGCAGTAGGAGCTCCGGTGGTATCCGCATGCTGGCTGATCAAAACACAGCCGTCGGAAATCAGGGCGTCGGCCGCCTCCTTCTCAAGGTCAAAGCTTGCCCAGCTATTTGTGTACTTTACTTCCATCACGGCCTCCGGAGAGATGGAACGAACTCCTAAAAAGAAGGAGGTATAGCCGCTGATAACCTCAGCATAAGGATAAGCACCTACATAGCCGATCTTAACGGCGTCCTTACTTACCTTGCCCTCTTCGATCATCTGGTTTATTTTAAGGCCTGCCACAACACCAGATACGTAACGGGATTCGTATACATTGGTAAAATAGTTGTGCATGTTGCTTAATCCGCTTAAAGCAGCCTGATATCCAGTGGCATGGCAGAACTGCACATCCGGATACTCCTTTGCAGCTTCCAGAATATAGGATTCATGGCCAAAGCTGTTGGCAAAAATAATGCTGCAGCCCTGGTCAGCCAGATCCATGGCTGCATCCTTACAGGTCTCATCCTCGGGAACATTCCATTTTATGATGATCTGGTCATCGGACAGCCCCAAAGCTTCCTTCATCTCCGTTGCCCCCTTATAATGGGCAGCCGTATATCCTTCGTTTTCATCGCCAATGTAAATAAAGCCTACCTTTATACCTTCCTTGGCGATCCCTCCCGGGGAAACGTCTTCCTTGGTCTCTGCCCCAGTGGTATCTTCTTTCTCAGATTCTGCGGCCTGTGCCTCTGTCTTTTCCCCGGCAGCAATGGTTGGGGCGGCTGAGTTCTTGCAGGCCGATAAAGACAATGCCATGAGACTTGCCAAAGCCAGGCAAACCAATTTCCTTAGTTTCATAATCTTCTCCTCCTTAAGCATAAGTTCCGGCCAATTACAAAAAGCGCCAGGTTCAGCCTTTGGCTCACCTGACGCAATTGTCACGACCTTATGAAAATAAAATACATTCCCCAGTATAGGCATCCTTCTTTCTCCTGTCAATCATAATTCTTATTTCCTTGGAATCGAACCTAATCGAAACTTATTCCAAAGCTGCCGCTTAATAATCGAAAGTTTTTTCAATGCCACTAGATTTTTTGATCAAATGGGTGTATAATTTCTTTTTTAAAAATATCCCCATACCATCAAAGAAGGAGGTTACACTGTTATGTCAGTGAAATACGTATTTGTCACCGGGGGCGTTGTGTCCGGGCTGGGCAAAGGTATTACCGCAGCATCCCTTGGACGGCTGTTAAAGGCCAGAGGTTATAAAGTCACGATGCAGAAATTCGATCCTTACATCAACATTGATCCGGGCACCATGAATCCGGTACAGCACGGAGAGGTCTTCGTCACCGAGGATGGTGCAGAAACCGATCTTGACCTTGGCCACTATGAACGGTTTATTGATGAAAACCTGACCCAGAATTCCAATGTTACCACCGGTAAGGTCTACTGGACCGTACTGACCCGTGAACGGCGCGGGGACTTCGGAGGAGGCACCGTACAGGTCATTCCTCACATTACCGACGAAATCAAAAGCCGCTTTCACTGCAGCAACAGCAATTCCTCTGAAACAGAGATCGCCATTATAGAAGTAGGCGGAACCGTAGGCGATATTGAAAGCCAGCCATTCTTAGAAGCGATCCGACAATTCCAACACGAAGCAGGCCACGAGAATGTCATTCTCATCCACGTGACCCTGGTTCCATATCTAAAGGTTTCCGGAGAACTGAAAACCAAACCCACCCAGTCCAGCGTAAAAGACTTACAAGGAATGGGAATCCAGCCCGACATCATCGTATGCCGTTCCGAACTGCCCCTTGATGACGGGATCCGAAGCAAAATCGCACAATTCTGTAACGTTCCCAAGACCCACGTACTTCAAAACCTGGATGTGGAGGTATTGTATGAGCTTCCTCTTGACATGGAGAATGAGCATTTAGCGGAAGTGGCATGTGAAAGCTTAAACCTCCCATGCCCAAAACCGGACTTAAGAGAGTGGACCTCCATGATCGAAAACTGGAAGCATCCGGAAAAGGAAGTGACAGTCGCCCTGGTGGGCAAGTACATCCAGCTTCACGACGCCTATATTTCCGTAGTGGAAGCATTAAAGCACGGCGGTGTCTTCCACAGGGCCAAGGTTCATATTAAGTGGGTAGATTCCGAGCTTGTAACCGATGAGAACGCTGCCAGCTTCTTCCAGGATGTAAGCGGAATTCTGGTTCCCGGCGGTTTTGGCAGCCGGGGCATTGAAGGAAAGATTTCATCCATCCGTTATGCCAGGGAAAACAACCTCCCATTCCTGGGCCTCTGTCTTGGCATGCAGATGGCCATTGTAGAGTTTGCCCGCCACGTGGCAGGCTTTGGGGATGCCCATACCTCAGAGCTTGATGCAGACACCACTCATCCGGTCATCCATTTAATGCCGGACCAGAACGGCGTTGAGAACCTGGGCGGAACCCTGCGCCTGGGCTCCTATCCATGTATTCTGGACAAGTCTTCCAAGGCTTACCAGGTGTATGGGGAGGAACTGATCCATGAGCGCCACAGACACCGCTATGAAGTAAACAATGACTTCCGTGAAGCCCTGGCAAATGCAGGGATGAAGCTTTCCGGTATCTCTCCTGACGGACGGATCGTGGAAATGGTGGAAATCCCCTCTCACCCCTGGTTCCTGGCCACCCAGGCTCATCCGGAATTCAAATCAAGACCCAACAGGCCTCATCCCCTGTTCCGGGAATTCATCCGCGCGGCCATTGAAAACCTATAAACCACCGGGTGCAAATATAAAAAGGAAGTCCAGTCTCTTATCAAAGGGATTAGACTTCCTTTTTTGTTGTAAAATTACTATTTTTATTAAAATTATTAATTTCTTTCATTTTTTTCTTGCACTTTTTCTATCTTCTGTATATAATATAATGCAGCGTGTATCCACACGAGAGACAGTTGTGTTTGTATGAGATACACATAAAGGAGGATAATCATTATGAAATTGAAAAAAGTATTTGCACTCACTCTTACAGCATGTATGAGCGCAAGCCTGATCGCCGGCTGCAGCTCAAGCTCCTCTTCTTCTGCTTCCGGCGGGGCAAAGGTCGTTAAGATCGGGGTATTTGAACCTACCACCGGAGAAAACGGTGGCGGCGGTTTTCAGGAAGTCCTGGGAATGCGCTACGCAAACCAGACTCATCCAACGGTTAAAATCGGAGGAGAGGAGTATAAGGTGGAATTAGTGGAAGTAGATAATAAATCCGATAAAACAGAAGCCGTCAACGCAGCGCAGAAGCTTGTGAGCGAAAAGGTTTCCGTTGTGCTGGGAAGCTACGGATCCGGCGTTTCCATTGCCGCAGGACAGATATTTGCAGATGCCAAGATCCCTGCCATCGGCGCTTCCTGTACCAACCCTCAGGTAACCCAGGGAAATGATTTCTATTTCCGCGTATGCTTCCTGGATCCGTTCCAGGGTACGGTCATGGCTAACTATGCCAACGACAACGGGGCAAAGACGGCTGCCGTTATCACCCAGTTAGGAGATGATTATTCCTCCGGCCTTGGTTCCTTCTTTAAAACAGCGTTTACAGGCTTAGGCGGTACCGTTGCAAGTGAAGAACAGTTCCAGACCAACCAGACCGATTTTAAGGCAATCCTTACAAATATCAAAGCTCAGAACCCTGATATCATCTTTGCGCCATCTTCCATTACCACGGCTCCTCTCATCATCAAGCAGGCCCGTGAGCTTGGAATTACAGCTACCATTGCTGCCGGCGATACCTGGGAGAACTCCACCGTCATTGAAAACGCAGGCAATTCTGCAGAGGGCGTAGTACTTTCCACCTTCTTTGACGAAGCAGAACCTGCCAACGAAGAAGCAGCTTCCTTCATCTCCGGCTTTAAGACCTACTTAAAGGATAATAAGCAGGATGAGATCATTCCGGCAGTATCCGCACTTGGTTACGATGCTTACCTCTGTGCATTAAAGGCCATTGAAACAGCAGGCTCCACAGACGGCACTGCTGTCCGCGATGCATTAAAGGGCATATCCCTTGACGGAGTTACCGGAAGCATATCCTTTGATGAAAACGGAGATGCCAAGAAAGACATGGCATTCATCAAAACCATTGAAAACGGCAAGTTCAAATTCTTAACAACTACTACGGTAAAATAATCACAGATACCGTGACAATGCAGTCATTATCAGATGAGTGGGGACGTATTTCCTTCCCCACTCGTTCCATTTGCCCGGGCAATGAGCCAAAGGAATATGCTTGCATTTTCATTGGGCGAATGCCGCATCAGCTAAGAAAAACCCGCAAAGCGTTTTTTTCTTAGTTTGTAAGCTGAACTGTAACGAATCTTGCTATACAATACATACTCAACAGATAGGAGGCATCTCGCCACATGAGTCTTACAACCTTTTTACAGCAGTGCCTGACCGGTATCTCCCTGGGCGGCGCTTATGCGTTAATTGCCATTGGCTATACCCTGGTTTACGGGATCCTGCGGCTCATCAACTTCGCCCATGGCGACATCTTCATGATGGCCGGTTACTTTATGATATTTGCCATGTCAAGTTTTCCATGGTACATTTCCATTCCAGTGGTATTGCTGGTTACCGTAATATTAGGCGTATCCATTGAACGGGTGGCTTACCGCCCCTTACGCACTGCTCCCAGAATGTCCGTCATGATTTCTGCCATTGGCGTTTCCTACCTTTTGCAGAACCTGGCCACCTATCTGTTCACAGCTCTGCCAAAGGGATATCCGGAAATTCCGTTTCTAAAGAGAATCTACCAGATCGGCGGCCTTTCCGCCTCCTTTGTCACCTTCTTAACGCCAGTCCTGACCCTTGTCATTGTTTATGGGCTTATTATCCTGATCAATAAGACCAAAATAGGCATGGCCATGAGGGCAGTTGCAAAGGATTATGATACCGCCGCCCTTATGGGAATTAAAATCAACCGCATCATCACCTTTACCTTTGCCATTGGCTCCCTTTTAGCCGCCATCGGCTCCGTGCTCTATTTTACGGACCGCATGACCGTATTTCCTTTCTCCGGCGCTCTGCCTGGCTTAAAATGCTTTGTTGCCGCAGTGTTCGGAGGCATCGGCAGCATTCCAGGCGCCGTGATTGGAGGATTTATCCTGGGCCTTGGGGAAACCGCCCTGGTAGCCATGGGATATTCCACCTTCAGCGACGCATTTACCTTTGTTCTGTTAATCGTCATTCTCCTGATCAAGCCTACGGGACTGTTCGGTGAGAAGACGACCGATAAAGTGTGAGGTGCCCTTTATGAAGAAAAATGCAGTTTCCAAAAACAAACTTTATACTCTGATCGCTCTTCTGGTCATCATCGGCCTGCTGTCTTTTTTACAGGCTAACAGCGCCCAGTACAGCTATCAAATCTCCATCCTGGAGCGAAGTGCCATCTATGCGGTGGTTGCCGTTTCCATGAACCTGCTTACGGGTTTTACAGGGTTATTCTCCTTAGGTCAGGCAGGCTTCATGGCAATCGGAGCCTATACTGTGGCCATCCTTACCATTCCGGTTGACAACAGGGCCAGTGTTTACTATGTGAACGGCATTGCTCCCGCCATTGCAAACCTCCACTGCCCCTACTGGCTGGCTCTTATTATCGCAGGACTTCTGGCCGCAGCCATGGCCGCCCTCATCGGCATACCGGTTCTCCGGTTAAAAAGTGATTATCTGGCCATCGCGACCCTGGGCTTTTCCGAGATCATCAGGGCCGTCATCGCGGCTCCCCAGTTAGACACCATTACCAACGGCTCCTACGGACTAAAAAATATCCCCGGGTTTCCCAACCTGTTTGTCGCCTTTGGGCTTTGCGCCCTTTGCATCTTTTTAATGGTCCTTCTCATCAATTCCTCCTACGGAAGGGCATTTAAGGCTATCCGGGAGGATGAGGTGGCTGCCCAGGCCATGGGATTAAACCTGTTCCGCTACAAGGAGCTGGCCTTTGTCATCTCCTCCTTTTTTACAGGCGTAGGGGGAGGACTTTTGGCTATCTTCATGCGTTCCATCGATTCAAAAACCTTCTCCATCAACTTAATCTATGATATCCTGCTGATCGTAGTCCTTGGAGGGATCGGAAGCATTACGGGAAGCATCATCGGTGCCTTCCTGGTCACCGCAGGCAGGGAATGGCTTCGTTTCTTTGATAACCCCCTGGTCATCGGTGGATTCCAGGTTCCCTTGTTCCGCTCCGGTTTCCGTATGGTCATCTTCTCCATTTTATTGATGGCAGTGGTTCTCTTCTACCGCCGCGGCATCATGGGCAGCAATGAATTTTCCTGGGCAGGGCTTGGACGGCTGATACGGCGCGTCCTATCCAGGCTGAAGAGAAAAAGCAAAGCACAGAAGCACCCTGCGGGTATACCTTTACACCCGGTAAAGCGGGGTGGGCCCTGTCCAGAAAGCGTGGACAGCGATGAGAAAGGAGAAAACGCATAATGTCAAAAGCAGAAAAAGCGACTGTCAATGTGCTCCATATGCAGGACATTACCATGCAGTTCGGCGGCGTTGTGGCTGTAAACGGTCTGACCCTTGATGTAAACCAGGGAGAGATTGTGGCCTTAATCGGTCCCAACGGTGCAGGAAAAACAACCGCATTCAACTGTGTTACCGGAATTTATGAGCCTACCTTCGGGCAGGTGGATTTTATGGGGGAAACCATTCTTTCCAATACCCCAAAGGGGAAAATGAAAAAAATGTATCTGGGGGAAGTAACTCCAAGGCCTGTTCCGGTAATCAGCAATACACCGGATGTGATCACAAAAAAGGGCATTGCACGTACCTTCCAGAACATCCGCCTTTTCGGGCAACTGACTGTATTTGACAACGTGCTCATTGCAAAGCACATGCGGGCAAAGCAGAATGTATTTTCCGCCACCCTCCGGTTAAACCGCAGGGAGGAGGAACGGATGCGGGTGGAAACCACTGCCCTTTTAGCGGAACAGAACCTGCTCCACTTAAAGGATGAGATCGCCTCTTCCCTTCCTTATGGCCTCCAGAGGCGTCTGGAGATCGCCAGAGCCCTTGCAACGGAGCCAAAGTTCCTGCTCCTTGACGAACCGGCTGCAGGCATGAATCCCCAGGAGACTCAGGAATTAACTGATTTTATCAAGCAGATCCGGGATTCCTACCATCTTACGGTATTCATGATCGAACACCATATGGATCTGGTCATGCAGATCTCCGACCGCATCTATGTCCTGGATTTCGGAAAGCTGATCGCACATGGAACTCCGGAGGAGATCCAGAACAATGAACAGGTAATTGAAGCATATCTGGGGGTGAGCGACGATGCTGAAGATTGATAATCTGCGAGTGAATTACGGCGGGATTGAAGCCGTTAAGGGAATTTCCTTTGAAGTGCCGGATAAAAGCATTGTGACCCTGATTGGGGCCAATGGAGCCGGAAAAAGCACCACTTTAAAGTCCATTGTGGGACTGGTAAAGCCATCGGCAGGAAGCAGCATCACCCTTGATGGCGAAGAATTGATCGGCAAGGATACGCCGGATATCATATCCAGGGGAATCGCCCTTGTGCCGGAAGGCCGCCATGTGTTTCCGGATATGACCGTCATTGAAAACATCAAGATCGGGGCCTATTTAAGAAATGACGATCTTAAAGAGGATATCGACTGGGTCTATGATCTGTTTCCCCGGCTGAAAGAAAGGAGCTGGCAGCTTTCCGGCACCCTTTCAGGAGGGGAACAGCAAATGCTTGCAGTTGCCAGGGCCCTTATGAGCCACCCAAGGATCCTCATGATGGATGAACCTTCCTTAGGGCTTGCCCCGCTGATCGTAAAGGATATCTTCTCCATTATCCGGGAGATCAACAAAAGGGGAGTAACCGTGCTTCTCATTGAGCAGAACGCCAATATGGCCCTTCATACGGCTGATATGGGCTATGTACTGGAAACCGGCAGGATCACCATGACAGGTTCAGGAAAAATGCTGCTGGCCGATGAGTCGGTAAAAGCGGCTTATCTTGGAAAAAAGAAGGATTAAACACAAAGGTTGCAGACTGACGCCCCCAAGGAAGGGGCCGCCTGTCTGCAACCTTTGTATTTGTTTTTCCTGTCATTGTCACGGGATCACCCGTCGAATGGTAACCGGCTTCCTGTAGTTCCAGGTGGAGATTTTGATTCCGCTCCGCCGGTTTGCTGCATGAACGATCTTTCCTTTTCCAATATACATGGCCACATGGTCGATCTGCTTCCCGCTTGCATAGAACAGCAGATCCCCCGGCTCCATGCTGGAGGCTGGAATGGTCTCTCCCTCTTCGGCCTGTTGCCTGGAGGTACGGTCTAAATGAACTCCTGCAGCATGCTCCATCACGTACTGGATGAAACCGGAGCAGTCCGCCCCTGTATTGGGATTGGTGCCGCCCCACTGGTAAGGGTTCCCCACAAACCCGACTGCATAATTGACAACCTGACTGCGAAGATCACTGCATTTTTCCGCCTCAGGTATGGTGTATGCGATCGTGGCATTTTCCGGTGCATAGGCATAGGCTGTCTGACCCTTATACTGGATCTTTGCCCAGCCTCCGCTGTGGGAAATAAAAGGATAAGTTTCTCCTTCGTGAACCCTGCCCAGTACTTCAGAATCCGTATTCGGTTTGCTGCGGATCCGAAGGGTCTCGGTATTTACCCGGAGCATCAGCTTCATGTCATAATAGGCAATTGCTCTGGCTTCCTGTCCGGTGATCAGGTATTTTCCGTACACATACCCGGTTATCTGCCCTGACTTTATTTTATACCAGCCATTTTCTTCTGACAGCACACTGCTGCCGGCATGGTTTTTTAATTTCCCCACGATTTCCGCATCGTTCTTTGGTTCTTTCCTGATGTTTAAGGAATCCTCCACCACACTCACTCCAAGATTCTGGAAGATTGAGTTGAAAGTTCCATACCTCATTTTTTCCTGCGTAAGATCGGCCGGACCTTTTGATCCCTCCCCTTTCATGGATTCCTGATACTGATCCATATAGACCGAAATTCCCGCCACTGGCGAACCGGTCTTAAGAGAAGGCTCTGATTTTGCGGCCTGTACATCTGCTGTTCCTATCCATACGGTGCAGCCGCATGCAATAGCAAAGCCCAGTACCTTCCATGCTTTGTCAGTCATATGCACTTTCCTTCGCAAGTTATTGATTGTAATTCAGGGAGCCTTTGGCCCTTCCCCTTTACAAACGAGTGATTTGCTGATCTGAAAGAGCCTTTAAATACCGCATCCCGTATTCCCGGTCCTTTCCTATCTGTGCCTTTAATTGCTCCAGCCCTTCAAATTTCCGTTCAGGACGGATGAAATGCAAAAGCTGTACTTCTATAGTCTTTCCATAAATATCCTCGTTTATACCATAAATAAAGGTTTCTGCTCCAACAGGTGAAATTCCCTCTACTGTAGGCTTTCTTCCGATATTGGTAATGCCTCCATAATAAGTACCGTCCACATATACTTTGGACACATACACGCCGAATACGGGAAGGTGCTTCTCCGGCGAAGGTATGATATTGGCCGTAGGAAATCCAAGAACAGCCCCTCCGATGTGGTTTCCATGGACAACGGTCCCATGTATGGCATAAGGTTCTCCCAAAAGTTCGTTAGCCTTTTCCACATTTCCGGCATCCAACTGCTCTCTGATGTAGGTACTGCTGATATCCCGGTGATCATCCTGCTCTTTTGGAATAACGATCAGTTCATATCCGTACCGGTCTTTCCACTGGCAAAGACTGTCTGCATTTCCCGCTCCCTGGTAACCAAAGGAGCAATCCGTGCCAACTACAATGATCCTGGCATTCATCTGGCCTGCCAGAACCTGTTTTACGAATTCCTCCGGCTCCATATGGGCGGTTTCCTCGGTAAAAGGATACTCCACCAGATAATCAATGCCGATCTTCTCCAGATTATTTTTTCTCTCCAGATTGGTGGTGATGACCTTTTGAGGGTTTCCCGCCATGAGAGAATTGGGGGACATGTCAAAGGTGAGAACAGCCGTCTGATACCCTTTTTCTTCCTTTATCTCTCCCATCCGCTTCAACAGCTTCTGGTGGCCTCTATGGCGTCCGTCGAATTTTCCCAGGGTCACGATTGCAGGCTTATGGATCTGAAATTCCCTGGTTCCGGTTATATATTCCATGCTTCGTTTCCTCTTTCTCGCCCATCTTTCCAGGGCATACAGGTATCCTTGGAAGGGGTTTCCTCTTTCCTGCCCGGTTTCCAGGGCATATAGGTATCCCTGGAAGGGGTTTCCTCTTTCTCGCCCATCTTTCCAGGGCATACAGGTATCCCTGGAAGGGGTTTCCTCTTTCTCGCCCATCTTTCCAGGGCATACAGGTATCCCTGGAAGGGGTTTCCTCTTTCTTACTCTGCTTTTTGGGACATCGCAATATACCTTAGGGCGTTCCTCCCAGAAATACCTTCTGAGGCTTAAGAAGATTTCTCTCACTGTCCGGCCTGTAAACTCCAATGAACTGGTCTCTGCTGTCATATACCCTTACAGGTCCGTCCGGAAAACAGGAATCTCCCTCCGCCTGGTTTCTGTAAAAGGGGTTTCCATTGTGTACCAGCTTGTCAAAATCCGGCTTCATCCGAAGAAGCGGATATTCTGAAAACACCTTGTCCACGGCAAGGATGTGGTCCTCCAGTGCCCCTTCATCCCGAAGTTCCTCAATCCGGGAAAGGGTCAGGCTGTCCTCTAAGCAAAACCAGGAAACCTGAGTGCGGAGAAGGGATTCCATGCACCCTCCGCAGCCAAGCTTCCTTCCAATGTCATAGCAAAGGGTCCTGATGTAGGTTCCCTTGGAACAAGTCACCGTCATGGTAACCCGCGGAAGCTCTATCCGGTCCACATGGATCTCTAAAATCTCCACAGGTCTGGCTTTCCGCTCCACTTCTTTTCCGGCTCTTGCCAGCTCATAAAGCTTTTTCCCATCCACCTTTAAGGCAGAATACATAGGCGGTATCTGGTCGTAATGGCCCAGAAAGCTGAGAACGGCTTCCTTTACCGTGGCCTCATCTGCCTGAACCGGATATTCTGCCAAAACCTTTCCCGTGGTATCCTGGGTATCGGTTTCCTTGCCTAAGAGTAAGACCGCCTCATAGGTTTTGGTCTTATCCGTCAGCATATCACAAAGCTTGGTCGCCTTACCCAGGCATACGGGAAGTACTCCCTCTGCCATTGGGTCCAGGGTTCCTGTATGGCCGATCTTTTTCTGCTTTAAAATACCTCTCATTTTCGCCACGACGTCATGAGAGGTAAATCCTTTTTCCTTGTATACATTAATAATTCCGTCTGCCATTGCCCATATCTCCTAGTCAAGCTGTTTTACAATCTGATTGGACAGATTGTTGATCACGTCATGAACGCTTCCTGTCATGGTACATCCGGCCGCTTTTTTGTGACCGCCTCCGCCGAAATAAACGGCAATTTTGCTCACATCAAGATTCGTGGTGGAACGCAGGCTCACCTTGTACTCCCTGCAGGAGGTTTCATACATGAATATGGCGCATACCACTCCCTCCGTGATCCGGAGATGATCAATGACTCCATCCATATCTGCGCTGGTGACGCCGTAAAAATCCATATCCTTTTTGCTTATGGCGCTGAAAATGCACTGGCTGTCATGAAAGGTTATGCTCTCCAGTAAAGCCCTGCCCAGGATCTGGTTCTGAATATTAGTCTTCCGGTAAAAACTGTCATCAATGATCTTTGGAAAGTCAATTCCCTTTTCCATCAGCTTTCCTGCGATCTCCATGGTTTTTCTTGAAGTGCAGTCATATTTAAACACTCCCGTATCATGGATGATGCCGGTATAAATGCATTCCGCCACGTCCCTGCTGATCCTGTTTTCATCAAGAAGGCCGTAAAGCACCTCGCAGGTGGAGCTGGCATCATCCTGTACGATATTTTTTTCTGCATATTTTAAATTGGTAACGTGATGATCCACGCAGAGGCTCTTTTTTGCGGTAGTTAAGAACTTTAATGCCTC
The DNA here is from genome assembly GCF_054772055.1 of Lacrimispora brassicae. Classification (NCBI taxonomy): domain Bacteria; kingdom Bacillati; phylum Bacillota; class Clostridia; order Lachnospirales; family Lachnospiraceae; genus Lacrimispora; species Lacrimispora brassicae. The sequence continues at coordinate 157,619 of NZ_BRYH01000026.1, forward strand.
TCCAAACCGGAGGGTATCGCTACTGTCAAGGCATAGACAGAGATCGTATTCCTTATCCTCTGAAAAGTCGCTGACAATACGGTCAAAATTCCTGAGATAGTTAAATTTTGAAGGAGGAGTCTCAAGATAAACCACAGCTTCTACTTCCGGGTGATGCTCTTCCAGGTAGTTGTATGCCGCCAGACAGGAACCAATGCAGTCCCCATCGGGACGGACATGACCAATGATTGCTACTGTTTTTACATCTTCCAGCATTGCGTCAAAAAAACTCACAAGGGCACCTCCCTATTCTTTGATATCTTTTGTTACCTCGTCGATCAATTTGGACATGTTCACTCCATACTCAATGGACTGGTCCAGAATGAATTTGATTTCCGGTGTGTTGCGAAGGTTCACTCTCCTGGCCAATTCACGGCGAATGTAGCCTTCCGCACTCTTTAATCCATCGATAGTAGCCTTTCCGGCTTCCTCATCTCCCAGAATACTGATAAATGCCTTGCAGTATTTTAAATCCGGAGTCACCTGGGTGGAAACCACAGTGGTCATGGGATGGATTCTAGGGTCTTTGATTTCCAGACGGATGATCTCACTCAGTTCCCTCTGGACCTCCATATTGATTCTTGTATTCTTTATACTGTTTTTACGCATGTTATTCCTTTCGCTTTTTGTCCACTGTTTCAAAAAGACCAGCCCGCAGTTACGGGCTCATCTCTTCAAAAATCCGGTGAGCAGGTTCCTAGCGAGGAACCTCCACCATGGCATATGCTTCTATTATATCATCTTCCTGAATATCATTAAACTTCTCAAATACAAGACCGCATTCGTAGCCTGTTGCAACTTCCTTCACATCATCCTTAAATCTCTTTAAGGAAGCCAGCGGACCATCATAGATTTTTTCACCGGCACGTGTAATGCGGACACTGCAGCCTCTCTGGAACTTGCCATCCATTACGTAGGAGCCTGCAATGGTGCCTATACCGGAAGCCTTAAAGGTCTGGCGCACAACTGCATGGCCGATGATCTGCTCTTCAAACACCGGATCAAGCATGCCCTTCATGGCTGCTTCCACATCCTCAATAGCCTGATAGATTACCTTGTAAAGCCTCATATCCACCTTTTCCCGTTCAGCTATGGATTTTGCGGTTACATCGGGCCTTACGTTAAAACCGATAATAATGGCATTTGATGCAGAAGCCAGGGAAACGTCGGATTCATTGATGGCACCTACGCCTCCGTGAATTACCTTTACCATAACCTCTTCATTGGACAGCTTCACAAGGCTTTGTTTTACCGCTTCCACAGAACCCTGTACATCAGCCTTTACAATGATTGGAAGTTCCTTAATGTTGCCGGCCTTGATCTGGGTGAATAAGTCATCCAGTGATAACTTAGCTTTTGTATCTTCCAGTAATTTATTCTTTCCTTCAGAAATAAATGTCTCAGCAAAGCTTCTTGCTTCTTTCTCATGATCGGTTCCAACCAGGACTTCCCCTGCATTAGGAACGTCGTTAAGTCCTAAAATCTCAACCGGTGTGGATGGACCTGCCTCTTTTACTCTGCGGCCCTTGTCATCCATCATGGCACGGACTTTTCCGTAGCAGGAGCCTGCAGCAACCGTATCGCCCACGCGAAGGGTTCCTTTTTGAACCAACACGGTAGCAACCGGTCCTTTGCCCTTATCAAGCTCTGCCTCAATGATCAGGCCTCTTGCCCGGCGGTCCGGATTTGCCTTTAATTCCTTCACTTCTGCGGTGAGAAGAATCATTTCCAGAAGTTCTTTAATTCCTTCTTTTGTATGAGCGGAAACCGGAACAAAGACGGTGCTTCCGCCCCAATCCTCAGAAATCAGCTCATATTCGGATAATTCCTGTTTTACCTTGTCAATGTTGGCACTTGGCTTATCGATCTTATTAATAGCCACAATGATCTCCACTTCGGCTGCCTTGGCATGATTGATCGCCTCTATAGTCTGAGGCATCACGCCATCATCGGCTGCTACCACAAGAATGGCGATATCAGTGGACTGAGCGCCTCTCATACGCATGGCGGTAAACGCTTCATGGCCCGGAGTATCCAAAAATGTGATCTTCTCTCCGTTTACCTCAACGGTGTAAGCACCAATATGCTGTGTGATTCCGCCTGCCTCTCTGGAGGTTACATTGGTCTGGCGGATGGCGTCAAGAAGAGAAGTTTTACCGTGGTCAACATGGCCCATGACGCAAACTACCGGAGGTCTGGAAATCATATCCGCCATATTTTCATCTGCCTCTTTTAACAGTTCTTCAATAACATCTATTTTTATTTCTTTCTCGCAGAGAACATTATATCCCATGGCGATCTCTTCTGCCTGGTCATAATCGATTTCCGTATTAAGGGTAACGATTTTACCCTGTAAAAACAGTTTCTTTACAATGGCAGACGGCTGAAGCTTCATCTTCTCAGCCAGTTCCTTAATGGTCATGATATCCGGGAGAGTTATGGTCTTTACCTCTTCTACCTTAGGCTCTGCATGCATCGGAGGCTGAACCGGAACCTTTAACGGCTTTCCGCCCTTAAGCTGTGCCCTTTTCTTGGCCTCGTCATCTTTATCTCTCTTATCAAATCTGTCATTTTTATAAGCGTTCTTTGTGGCTCTGTTGCTGGTAGGCTTTGCCTGGATGGGTGTATCAAAACCTGTCTTTGGAGCAGCATCTCTGCCTGTACGCGGTCCCTGAGGTCTTCCGTCACGGTTGCCCTGATAGCCTCCCTGACCCTGTGGCCGGTTGCCCTGGTAACCTCCCTGGCCTGGTGGCCGGTTGCCCTGGTAGCCTCCCTGACCCTGTGGCCGGTTGCCCTGGTAGCCTC